>NZ_ANBC01000614.1:24464-26311 GCF_000341125.1 Nocardiopsis lucentensis DSM 44048
GCCGTCCACGACCAGCACCGCGCCGTCGCCCGGGGTGTTGAGGACCTGCTTGACCAGGCCGTTGTCCTCGTGGCACGTGACAGTGCGGACGGGCCCGGAGAAACGGGCTCGGCCGCCGAACCGCCGGAACTGCGTGGAGCAGCTGCGCAGGGTGTCGCCGTGGTCGTCGATGAGGTCCGCGGTGGTGAAGTTCGTGGTCATGCCGACTCCAGTGGGTGGAGAAAGATGTACGCCACCAAAGCTACTCACTGGTAGGGCGCCCTCTTCGGTCGGGATCGCCCGGCTCCTTCGTCGATGTCATGTCTCAGAGGGCGCGGATCGGTCGCGTTCGATGACAGGATAAGGGCCTTCCCTTCACCCTCCCGTGGGAATCCCGTCACCTGTTGGATGCTTCTCGGCTGTCCAGCTTTCCCCCGAGCGTGCGGTTCTTCCCCGATCGACCCCTTGGAGAGAGATGGTCTCGGAGATCCTCGCCATCAGCGCCGCGTGGTCGCGTGCCGTGGTCGGCGCGGTCGCGGAACTCGACCCCTGGACGCGGCACGCCTTCGACGTGGGCACCGAACTGTTCCTCGGAGCGTTCGCGCTGCTGTTCATCGCCTCGTGGTGGAGGGCGCGCTCCATCGACGCGCGCACGGTCGGCCTGGCGCTGTTCGCCCCCGTCGCCACGGTCATCGCCTACCTGGTCAGCCGCTCGCTCAAGGAGGTGGTCGAGCAGCAGCGCCCCTGCCAGGCGATGCCCGACCTACCCGCCGTCGCCACCTGCCCGCCCGCCGGTGACTGGTCCTTTCCGAGCAATCACGCCGCCATCGCGGGAGCCTGCGCCGCCGCCCTCGTCATCGCCTGGCGCCGTATCGCCGTCGTGGTCGCCGTCTTCGCGGCGGTCGAGGCCTTCTCCCGTGTCGTCGTCGGCGTCCACTACCCCCACGACGTGACCGTCGGCCTCCTCGTCGGCGCGCTCGTGGCCACCCTGGTCTCGCTCGCCCTGGCCCGCCCGCTGACCCTGCTCGTCGAACGGCTTGAACGGATCGACCCCCTGCGCCCGCTGCTGCGCGCCGAGGCGCGGGTTCTGCCTGACCACGAGGACCACACCCGCGACCGCACCCTCGCAGGCGTCTGAGCCCCGCGCCGCGCCGCGTGCCCGGATCCGGCCGCCGGATCCGGGCACGCGTGTTCGGGTCCGTGCGGCACGTTCAGGGGGTGCGGTTCTTCCGCGCAGGAAGGCGTGAGGCCATCCGACCGTGAGGGGAAGATCCGCCATGCCGCTGAGTTTGCGCGTGGGGAACCACGAGTCCATCCGCGAGGAGCGGCGACTCCTCCTCACCCCGGTCTACGACGACGCCCGTCCCGAGCAGGCCGACCGGGAGGCCACCGCCGTCGCGGGGATCTTCGGCGCCAACGCCTCAGACAGGTCGAACGTCCTGGACGCGCTCGACCTCATGCGTGACACCGTCCGCTGGTCCTTTCGCGAGAACGCGCCGGGCGGCTCCACCCCGACGGCGATCCCGCGACCCGCGTCCGCGCGCTGGTCCGATCCCTCCTCCGCCCCTGAGCAGCGGCATCACCGGGTGCGATGCGGGGCGGGTCACGGTCACCGGACCGGACGCAGCTGACACACTGGTGACGTGGGTACTCAACAGACTTCCGCAGAGCTCTTCCAGCGAGCCACCGCCGTCGTCCCCGGTGGTGTGAACTCGCCCGTGCGCGCCTTCGGCGCCGTCGGCGGCACCCCGCCCTTCTTCGTCAAGGGCGAGGGTCCCTACCTCACCGACAGCGAGGGGCGCCAGTACGTCGACCTCGTGTGCTCCTGGGGTCCGCTCGTCCTCGGCCACGCGAACCCCTCCGTCGTG
>NZ_ANBC01000615.1 GCF_000341125.1 Nocardiopsis lucentensis DSM 44048
GGCGCCCCCACCCCCGGAGAGGTCGAACTCGCCGAACTCATCGTCGATCGCACCCCGGTGGAGAAGGTCCGCCTGGTCAACTCCGGCACCGAGGCCACCATGTCCGCGATCCGACTCGCGCGCGGCTTCACCGGGCGCGGCAAGATCGTCAAGTTCGCGGGCAACTACCACGGTCACGTGGACGCCCTCCTGGCCGCGGCCGGATCGGGTCTGGCCACCTTCGCCCTTCCCGACTCCCCGGGAGTGACCGGCGCCAGTGCCGCCGACACCCTCGTGCTGCCCTACAACGACATCGACGCCGTCGAGCGGGCCTTCGCCGAGCACGGCGACGACATCGCCTGCGTCATCGCCGAGGCCTGCCCCGCCAACATGGGCGTCGTCCCGCCCAAGGCCGGGTTCAACGCCCGTCTCAGGGAGATCGCGCACGCCAACGGCGCCCTCCTGATCCTCGACGAGGTCCTCACCGGCTTCCGTGTCAGCTCGTCCGGCTGGTACGGCCTGGAGGGCGTCGCCCCCGACCTCATGACCTTCGGCAAGGTCATGGGCGGCGGCCTGCCCGCCGCCGCCTTCGGCGGCCGCGCCGACGTCATGGACCGCCTCGCGCCCGAGGGGCCCGTCTACCAGGCGGGCACCCTCTCCGGGAACCCGCTGGCCACCGCGGCCGGGATCGCCACGCTGCGCGGCGCCACCCCCGCGGTCTACGCCCACATCGACCGCGTCTCGGCCCAGGTCGAGTCCGAGGTCTCCAAGGCGCTCAGCGAGGCCGGCGTACCGCACCGGGTCCAGGGCGGCGGCAACCTCTTCACGGTGTTCTTCACCGACCAGGACGTCCACGACTTCGACACCGCGCGCACCACCGACACCGCGGCGTTCGCCGCCTTCTTCCACGCCATGCTCGACCAGGGCGTCTATCTGCCGCCCGCGGCCTTCGAGGCGTGGTTCTTCTCCTCCGCCCACGACGACGCCGCGATCGACCGCGTGGTCTCGGCGCTGCCCCGCGCGGCCCGTGCCGCCGCGGAGGCCCAGGGCTAGCCCGGCGCGCCCACGAGTTCAGTACGTAAAGGACGACCACGATGACGACGACCACCGTCGTGCACCTACTCCGCCACGGCGAGGTGTACAACCCCGACAGGATCCTGTACGGCAGACTGCCCGACTTCCATCTCAGCGACCGCGGCCAGCAGATGGCCGAACTGGCCGCCGAGTGGTTCGAGGGACACGACGTGGCCGCCCTGTTCTCCTCGCCCCTGGACCGCACACAGGAGACCGCGGTCCCCCTCCAGAAGCGGCTCGACCTGCCCGTCACCCTGGACGACCGGCTCATCGAGTCCGCCAACCGGTTCCAGGGCATGTCGCTGTCGGCCCGCTCGGTACGCGACCCCCGGGTGATCCGGCGCATGTACAACCCGTTCCGCCCGTCCTGGGGGGAGCCGTACACCCAGATCGTCGCCCGGATGGTCGAGGCCATCAAGGTCGCCCGCCAGGCCGCGTGGGGCCGGGAGGCGGTGTGCGTCAGCCACCAGCTGCCGATCTGGATGGCCCGCCGGGCCGCCGAGAACAAGCGCCTGTGGCACCGACCGGACAGGCGCGAGTGCAACCTGGCCAGCGTCACGTCGCTGACCTTCGCTGACCAGCGGTTGACCAGCGTCAGCTACGCAGAACCGGCCGCCGAGCTGTACACGGACGGTATGGCTCTTCCGGGGGCGTGACCCTGACCGCGTGCCCGTACCGGTAAGCTGGGGCTTCGGGTGCGGTGGGCGTACGCCTCAGACGGCGGCCTCACCGGGGTTCGCCCCGGCCGCACGGGGCCATCCCGCGCCCAGCACCGGTCGGTGCCCCGCGGGCACGGCGACCGCATCCGAGCTCCACGCCGGTAGGCACCGACCACTGGTGCGGCATGTCCGGCACTCTAGTCAGCGAGAAGGTGATCCCATGGGTTCCGTCATCAAGAAGCGTCGTAAGCGGATGGCGAAGAAGAAGCACCGCAAGCTGCTCAAGCGCACGCGTGTGGCGCGTCGCAACAAGAAGTAGGGCCGGTCGCGGCGAACGTCGTCTCTCCGCGGGCGTGGGCGGGCCCAGAGCGCGCCCTCGGACGCGGAGACACTACTTCCTCTCGTGGGCGCCGAAACGGCGCGCAGGAATTTTCCGGGCGGGCCACTGTTGTGGTTCACGGGTCCACGACCTCCGTTTCACCTCTGTGTGAACGGTCGTTGACCTCCCGGAATCTCGACTCCCGTCTTCCAAGGAACGTGTCGCCATGGCTCGTGTCGTACTCGTCACCGGGGTCTCCAGCCCCATGGCAGCCGGGGTCGCGCAGACCCTGGCGGGGGCGCCCAGCGTGCACCGGGTCATCGGGGTGGACTCCGCTCCGCCCTCCGGCGCGGGGTGGTCGGCCTACTCCTCGGAGGGATCTGAGGCGTCCGGCGAAGGTCGTTCGCGCCGGGAGTACGCCCACGTCGACCTGCACGACGAGAGCCTCCCCCAGATCGTCGCCGACTCCGGCGCCGACCTCGTCCTCCACCTGGGGTTGGACGCCGACCGCGGCCCCCACCGGGAGGACCACCTGCTGGGCACGATGCGTGTCCTGACCGCCGCCCAGCGCTCCGCGTCCGTGCGACGGCTCGTGGTGCGCTCCAGCGCCACCCTCGACGCCGACGACGCTGCGGAGATCGAGCGGCACACCCGGGGTCTCCAACGGCGCCGCCCCGACCTGTCCGTGGCGGTCCTGCGGTTCGCCAACCTCATCGGCCCCTCCACGGACACCCCCCTCACCCGTTATCTCGACTCCCGCGTCGTCCCCACCGTTCTCGGTCACGACCCGCGTGTCCGCTTCCTCCACGAGGACGACGGCGCCGAGGCGCTCGTGCGGATGGCGTTGAGCGAGGAGACGGGCTTCTTCGACGTCACGGGCAAGGACTCCGTGCCGCTCTCGCACTGCCTGCACAGGGTCGGCGGCCAACGTCTCCCGGTGCCCGCCTCCGGGCTCAGGGTGCTGCGCGGCCTGGCCCGGAACGGTCGGATCGCCTACGCGAGCGCCAACGCCGCGCATACCGTCCGTGCCGGTCTGAACGCCTCTCGCTGGGACACCGCCCCCCTGGAGCGCGTCCTGCGCTGGTCGCCCTCCTACAGCTCGGCGCAGGCCTTCGAGTCCTACGCCTCGTCCCGCGCCTCCGCCCAGCCGCCGCGCGGCCCCGGGCTGCGCCCCGTCCACGTCCTCGCCCTCGCCCGGGCGACACTGGGCCGCTGAGGCTCCGCGTTCTCCTCGGGCCGCCGCTTCGCCTCGGCCCGTGTCCGGGCGCCCGAGGAGGCAGGGGTTCCTCGTCCTCGCCCGCCCGTCGCCCGCCACCGCCCTCAACGGACGCCTACGGCGCAGTCCGATCCACGCTCGTTCCTCGCTCGCGGCTCGACTCGTCTTGCAGCACCCTGTCGGCGCCTGAGCTGTGTTTGCCCTGGTCCTCCGCTTCGCTTCGGACCGTGTTCTGGCGCCCTGAAGACAGGGATGCTTCATCCTCGTCTTCGCCTGTCGCTCGTTCCTCGCTCGCGGCTCGACTCGTCTTGCAGCACCCTGTCGGCGCCTGAACTGTGTTTGCCCTGGTCCTCCGCTGAGCCGGGGTGACCTCTCCGGGTGGCGGACCTCAGGCCCGGCGTCGGTGCCGAACCGCCCGTACCGCCACACCCCCGGCGACGGCGCCCGCCACGGCCGCGGGCACGGCCACCTTCAGCGCCTTTCTGTGTCTGCGGAAGTCGTGCACCGGCCACTGGTGCGTGCGCGCGTACCTGCGTAGGTCACCATCGGGGTTGACCGCGTGCGGGTGGCCGACCAGGGACAGCAGCGGGAGGTCGTTGGAGGAGTCGCTGTAGGCAGAGCAGGCCGCCAGGTCCCACCCCTCCCTCCGGGCGAGGGCACGTACCGCCACCGCCTTGGCGGGCCCGTGCATCAGGTCGCCGTTGAGCCGCCCCGTGTACACACCGTCGACGCTCTCGGCCTCGGTGCCCAGCGCCCCGGTCAGCCCCAGGCGCCTGCGGATGATCTGGGCCAGTTCGACCGGCGTGGCCGTCACCAGCCACACGGGCTGTCCGGCGTCCAGGTGGCGCTGGACGAGTCTGCGGGTCCCCTCCCAGATGCGGTCGGCCATGGAGTCGTCGTAGATCTCCTCGCAGAGCGCGACCAGGTCACCCACGTCGTGCCCGGCGACGAACGCCAGGGCGGCCTCACGCGCCGCGTTGATGTGGTCGGGCTGTTCGGCGCCGGTCACCCGGAACACCGTCTGCCCCCACGCGAACCGCAGCAGGTCGCGCGTGGTGAACAGGTCCCGGGACGCCAGGCCCCGTGCGAAGTGGTAGATCGACGCGCCCCGCATCAGGGTGTTGTCCACGTCGAAGAAGGCGGCTCCCGGCCCCGCCGAGGGCGGGCGCGGCGCGTCGTACGGCACGGTTCTCTCCTGGCTCGGCTGGGGGAGGCGGCCCTCCGATGTCCGGGGTGACGCTCCCCGCTGGTTTGAGCCTACGGGCACCGGTGAGTCGCGTGTGGTCACTGGGCCTCTGGCACAATTCTGGTGATGAAGGTCACATCGTGATGGGTGGGTTGCGCTCCCACTCTGCGGGATCTTCCCCCACACTGACCCCTTCGCTTTCGTGACGTGCACATCCACCCGTGAACGTGCAGCATCATTGTCGGGATGGTGACGGTAGGACTGGCATTCACAAGCGCGTTGGTGGCCTGGAGCGCCACGGCGGCTCTCGCCGCGTACGCCCAGCGCCGCCCCAGCATCGCCAGGGTCGGTTGGCTGGTCGCCGCCCTCGGCCTCGCCGTCGGCCTCAGCGCCGCCGTGCTGGGCGCGATCCTCGACTTCGGTGCGCTCACCTTCCGGCTCCACCAGATCGGCGTCAGTCTCCTGGGGCCGCTGTACATGGCCTGGGGCGCGGTCGAGTACGGCGTCCGGTCCTCGCGCGGCCGGTTCACCTCACGCCTGTTCCTCAGCGCCTTCACCATCGTTCCGATGGTGGTGCTGTTCGTCGACCGTGTGAGAAGTCAGTTCGGGCGCTCCTATCCCGCCTTCGCCGACCACTACGACATCATCCCCCGGTGGCTTGTCGGCGGGGCCCACATCCTGGTCCTGGTCCTCCTCGTCTGCGCGGTCGTCGGCGTCCTGCGTCGCTCCGGCCGGAGCCGTCCGCACCCGGACCTGACGGTGCTCGGCCTGGTCGCCCTGGCGGCCGTGCTCAGCGTGGTCGTGGGCCGCATGGGCCTGGGCGTCCTGGGGCCGCTTCTGATGCTCGGTTCCGTCGCCGCCCTCTGGGGTGCCTCCGCGCTGGCCGCGAGCCCGCGCCGCCGCGACCGGTTCGACGATGAGGAGCCCTACGACGACGAGGAGCCCTACGATGACGGGGACTCCTACGACGAGGGCCCCTACGACGGCTACGACGACGCCGACGAGCCCTTCGAGTCCTACGCCGAACCCCAGGAGGAACCCGTGCGCCGCAGGCGTCGCAACCCCGCGCCCGTAGACGACCGCCACGACGCCCCACCGTCGCGCCAGCCGTCCCGGCTGCGCGGCGTCATCACGATCTACACCCTCGCCGAGGGGCAGGAGCGCGGATTCGACCAGATCGCCGACGCCATCGTCGACCAGGTCGCCGACCAGGAGCCGGACACCCTCCTCTTCGCGTGCCACACGGTGCCCAACGCGCCCCTCCAGCGGATCGTCTACGCGATCTACCGCGACGAGCTCGCCCGCGAGGAACACGAGCGGCAGGGNNCGTGGTGGCCACCAACGTGATCGAACTCTCCCTCTCCGGCGCCTCGGCCAGCGACGGCCTCGCCGCGATGCTGATGCCCCGCTAGGGTGTGTCCGCCGAACACGTCCTGAGCCGCTTCACCCCGGAGCGCCGCGCGGCGCCCTGCCGTGCGAAGTCTCGAACCGGTGTCGTCGGCGGACGTCGGAGAACCATCACGAAGCCCACGACGTCGCATTCCGGGTGAAGTACCCTTCTCTACAGGTTTTTCATGACCGGCCCCGTCGGGTGCCGTTGGCGTGTGACCTAGACCGGCGGGACGAACCGGCCGACAGGCGCGCCTGAGCGAAAGAAAGTGTGCTGGGACTCATGCGTAAGTTCCTCGTCGTCCTGTTGTTGCTCCTGGGAGTCGTGGCGGTGGTCGCGGACGTGGCGCTGCGCGGCGTCGCGGAGGACATGGTCTCGGAGCGAATGGCCGAGCGGCTGGATATGGCCGAGGAGCCCGACGTGGCCATCGGGGGGTGGGCGTTCCTCCCCCAGGCCGTCACCGGTGACTACTCGCAGATCACGATCACCGCGGACAGCGCCGCCATGGCCGGGGTGACCGTCGAGCAGATCGAGGCGTCCGCGAGCGACGTCCGCGCACCCCTGTCCGAGCTGCTCGACCAGCCCGACGTCGTCGCCGGGACGGTCGACGGGTCCTTCGTGGTCCCCTACTCCTACTTCAGCGCCCACCTGCCCGAGGGCATGACGGTCACCACCGAGGGCGGGGAACCGCGCATCATCGGCGAGCTGGCCCTTCCTGAGCTGGGTCTGAGCACGTCCGTGTCGGCGGGCGGCGAGTTCACCGTCGAGGGCGACACCGTGCGACTCACCCCCGTCGACGTCCAGCTGGGGGACACGCCGATCGACGTCGGCTCCATGGTCGAGGGCATGCTCAGCTTCAGTGTCCAAGCGCCCGAGCTCCCCTTCGGCCTGACCGTCACCGACATGGAGGCCACCTCCAACGGTCTGCGGATCACCGGCGTGGGCCAGGACGTTCCGTTGATGGGCTCCGAGGCCGTCTGACCGTGCTCGCTTCGGGCCCCGCCTCGCTTCGGCCCGTGTTGGGGCGCCCGAACGGCGACCCCCTGAAGTGACCGTTCCAGGAGACGGACCCGTGCCGCTCCACACATGGAGGGACCCGTGAACGACCACGGCCGACGGGACGGCGCCCGCGGCGACGCCGCGCGTCCCTGGGACGGGCAGGTGCTCGGCCCCGAGGACCTGGGCGCCGACCCGGGCGAGCGGGCCACGCTCGTGCAGTTCTCCACGGCCTTCTGCCAGCCGTGCCGGGCCACCCGGCGCATCCTCGACGATGTCGCGGGCATGGTCGAGGGGGTGGCGCACGTGGAGGTGGACGCCGAGTCCAGACTCGACCTCGTGCGCCGCCTGGGACTGCGGGGCACCCCCACCGTCCTCGTCCTCGACGCCTCCGGCGAGGTCGTGCGCGGCGCCGGCGGACAGCCCCGCAAGGCCGACGTGATCGCCGCGCTCGGCTCGGTGATCCTTTGAGGCCGCGCGCCCCGCGGCCGCCTCAGCGGGGCTGACGCGACCTTCTGTGACCCAGCACACCCGTGACAAACACCTCGATTGACCTGTAGCGTCTACGACGTGACTTCCTTGACGAGCGCGTTTTTGACGAAGCGACGGGCAGTGGACTACTGCCACGTCGCCGCCGCGCTCTGTCTGTGTCCCTAGGGCGGACGGGCCTCCCGGCCCTCGCTCCCTCCGTGCGACCGGTCCATTCTCCGTGCACGCAGTAGGGGACTCCACGCCATGCAGGTCGGCCCTCGCGGGCGGCACACCGCCCCGACACCTCGCTCTCCCGCCATCCGCGGCTCCGTCGTCGTATCCGGCGTCCGCCGGGATCCGGTCCGGAGCCGGGCGGGAGCGAACGCCGAGTATCTGCCCAGCGCACCGTGTCCCCGGTCGGCCGTGCCGGCTCGGGGCCGGGCACGCCGCGTCCGCCCGCACACTGATCGTCTGACCCCCGCTCTCCGGGCCCCGTGCGCCCGGAGGGTTCCGACCAGCACACGCGACACCGCATCACGAATCACAGGAGGTTCCCCATGAGCCGCTCCGACGTCCTTGTGGACGCCGACTGGGTGGAGGCTCACCTGGACGATGAGAACGTGGTCCTCGTCGAGGTCGACGAGGACACGTCCGCCTACGACGGGGGCCACATCCCCGGCGCGGTCAAGATCGACTGGAAGAAGGACCTCCAGGACCCGGTCCGCCGTGACTTCGTCGACCGCACCGGGTTCGAGAAGCTGCTGTCCGACAAGGGCATCGCCAACGACCACCAGGTGATCCTGTACGGCGGCAACAACAACTGGTTCGCCGCCTACGCCTACTGGTACTTCAAGCTGTACGGCCACGAGAACGTCCGTCTCCTGGACGGCGGCCGCAAGAAGTGGGAGCTGGACTCGCGCGAGCTCGTCAAGGAGGTCCCCGAGCGGGCCGCCACCGAGTACAAGGCCAAGGAGCAGGACCACTCCATCCGGGCCTTCCGCGACGAGGTCGTCGCCGCGATCGGCGCCAAGGACCTGGTCGACGTCCGCTCGCCCGACGAGTTCACCGGCAAGCTGCTGGCTCCGGCGCACCTGCCGCAGGAGACCTCCCAGCGCCCCGGCCACATCCCGACCGCGCGCAACATCCCGTGGGCGAAGACCGCCAACGAGGACGGCACGTTCAAGACGGCCGACGAGCTGCGTGAGCTCTACACCGAGGCCGGTGTGGACCTCGACAAGGAGATCATCGCCTACTGCCGTATCGGCGAGCGCTCCTCGCACACCTGGTTCGCCCTCCACGAGATCGTGGGGCTGGAGAACGTGAAGAACTACGACGGTTCCTGGACCGAGTACGGCTCCCTGGTGGGCGTTCCGGTCGAGCTCGGAGAGGCGGAGGCCAAGTGAGCGACAGCTGCGGAGCTCCGGTCGGGGGCGTGGCCCTCGCCGACGTTGACGCGGGTGACCAGGCGGTCATCCAGGGCACGGTGACCCGTGACGGCAAGCCCCTGCGCGGTGCCTACGCCCGACTCCTGAACGACTCCGACGACTTCGTGGGCGAGGTGGCCACCGGAGACGAGGGCACCTTCCGCTTCTTCGCGGCCGACGGAGCCTGGAAGGTGCGGGTCCTGGCCTCCCAGGGCTTCACCGGCGAGTACGCGGTGAACGCCGAGGTCGGCAAGGTCATCGACCTGCAGGTGCAGGCCTGACCCACGTCCGGGGTACGGCCGCCGTGGGCGGAGCCGACCGTGTGGGTCGGGCCAGGCCGCGGGGCGTGAACCCGGCCAGCGTGTGCGCGGAGCGCCGGTTCTGACGGAGACGACCGTCGGGGCCGGCGCTCCGCCGTGTCCGGGGGCGGCACGCCGGTTGTCCACGGGGGATACGAAGAGTCTGGCAGGCAGTCGTGCGGCCTGCTTGACTTGGTTCGGCGGGCTGGTGACGGCCTCATGCCCCACTCCGGGTACGCCCGGAGTCCTCACCGAGGCCGGTCAGGAGGTGTTCGGACGGTGCCCAACCCACGGTCAGACGGCTCATCCCGAGGAGAAGCCGGGAGGACCTACCTCGGCTGGCGGCACGCCGTGCTCCTACCGCATCCCGGTCCGGCTCCGCGCCGACCGGCGCCCGGCGAACAGCGGACCCTCAGCGAGGAGTGGATCGCCGGTCAGCGCGACAGTGAAGCCCGGACCAACCGCCCCCTGTACGCGGTGCTGGGTGGGCTGGCCCTGCTCGTCGTCCTCCTCCTCGCCCTGTGGTCACAGCGGATCCTGCCCGCGACGCTGGCCCTGGGCGGCGTGTTCGCCTGCGCGGCCGTCGCCGCCCCGGTGGGTTTCGCGCTGGTGCAGAGCCGCCAGGTCATCGCGGAACGCCTGGCCAAGGCCAAGGAGAGGCTCGCGGCCGAACGGGAGGAGCGCGACCGCGCCCTGCACGAGCGCCAGCGCGAGCACGCGCGGCGGTACACCGAGTGGCGGGCCGCGAGTCGCGCCTACGAGGCGCAGCCGCGCTGGTACGGGGTCACCGTCCCGGCCGACCGGGAGGCCGTCGTCGTGGTCGGCGGCACCGACGCCGGGTGGTCCGCCCTGCTCACCACGATCGGCGTCGCACGTCTGCGGGAGGGCGGGGACCTCACCGTCGTCGACCTCACCGGCAGGGCGGTCGCCCGGGAGCTGATCCGGCTCGCCCGACGGTGCGCCGTGGCCCCACGCCGGTGGGTGCTCCCCGCCGACCTGCCCCGGATGACGCTCGGGACCAACCTCGACGCGGGCCAGCGCGCCCGCGTGCTGTCCGCCGTCGCCGCCGCGTCGGGGGCCCCCGAGGACGTCGACGCGGACGAGACCCTCCTCCTGCGCCTGCTGGAGGTGCTCGGCCCGCGCGCCGGGATCGCGGAGCTCATCGGCGGCCTGCGCGCCCTGTGCACACCGGAGGGAGACGACGCCGAGGACGATCCGGCGCTCGTGCGGTTGTCCGCCGGCCAGCGCGCCCGGGTGCGTGAGCGCTGTGCCGACACCCCCGGCGCCTGGGAACGGGCCTGGGAACTGGAACGGCGGCTGAGCCCGTTCGAGGGGGTCGGGACCCGGGTCGAGGACGGCACGTACGCGCAGGTCAAGATCATCTCCACGGACAGGGCCTCCGGTGAGGCCGCGGCCCGGGTGTACGGCACCTACACGGTGGCCGCGCTCAGCGAACTCCTGGAGGACGGGCCGCGGGGGGAAGCGGAGCCGCCGCGTGGCGAGCGGGGCCGGGCGCGCCCGAACCGCACCCGCACGGTCGTGGTCTGCGGGGCCGAGACCCTGCCCGAGGGCGAGGTGGACCAGATCCTGCGGGCCGCCGCCGACGGAGGCGTGGAGATCGTGCTGATGTTCCGTACCCCCGTCCCGGCCGCCCTCAACCGGTTCTGCGACCCCACCTGCCTGCCGGTGGTCATGCGCCAGCGCGGCGGGTCGGCGGACGCCGTCGCGCGCGCGGTGACCTCTGTGCCCGGGGTGGCCGCGCGCCCGGGCACCGGGGCCGAGGTGCACCGTCTGAGTGAGGTCATCGGTGAGGCGGTCGGGGCCGCGGTCACCGAACCCCACCCGGACCCGGAGACCGAGGCGGAGACCGACGACCGGTTCTTCCCCTCCCCGCACACCGAGTCGGGCGCGATGATCCGCGACGCCGCCTCCGGGATCGCCCCCCTCGACCTTGTTCGCCATGTGAGATCAGCCACGGCGTGGGGGAGGGCCACCGCGCAGGCCGAGGAGATCGACACGCTCACCGAGCCCGCTACGGAGAGCGACGGGTCGTTGCGCCCCATCGGCCTGGACGCCGGATCACTGCGGCGGCTGCCGTGCACGGCAGCGCTGGTCCTGGGCGACGAGGGGCCTGTTCTCACCGACACCAACCCGGGTATCCTCACCCTGTCCACAGCCACTCTGGCCACGGTGGCGGACTCCCGTACCACCGGTCACGGCGCGGACGCGGTGTCCGACGCGGAAGCACGGGCCGCCGAGCCGGGCGACCGCTCCGACAGCCGCCGGCCACGGATCGTGCCGGGCGACCGCTCCCCGGCCGAACGGGAGACGGCGCCGAACCCGTCCGACCCCTTCCACGGCGGAGTGGTCACCGGCGGGGAGGCGCCCGAACGGGTACCGCCCAACCTGGGCCCACCCCCCGAGCGCCTGGACTGGCGGGTCTGACCGGAGGTGGACAATAGTCTTGGCCCGACACGTCACCCGCGACCACCACGTACCGGCGCGGGCGATCCAGCGACCTGGAGAATTGATGAGCGAGCTTCCCCTGCGCGCCCAACTGGCATCGGTACTGGGTAGGAGTGCGGCCAGTCTGTCGCGCGCGACCGGACGCGGAGACGGCTCCGTGATCGGTGGCCGGGTCGCGCTCAAGGTCGAGCCCGACCTGCTCGCCAAGCTCGCCCAAGGGCGTCGCCTGGCCCTGGTCAGCGCCACCAACGGCAAGACGACCACCACCAAGCTCATCTCGCAGGCCCTGCGCGAGCTCGGCGAGGTCGCCACCAACGAGTTCGGCGCGAACATGCCCACGGGGCACATCACCGCGCTGTCCAGCAACGGATCCGCCGTCAACGGCGTGCTGGAGGTCGACGAGAAGTACCTCCCGCAGGTCCTGCGCGCGACCAACCCCGCCTTCGTCGTCCTGATGAACCTGAGCCGCGACCAGATGGACCGCGCCTCGGAGATCAACCTCCTGGCCAAGAAGTGGCGCACCGCACTCGGCGAGACCAACACGCACGTCATCGCCAACGCCGACGACCCCCTCGTCGCCTGGGCGGGGCTGGGGGCGCCGAACGCCACCTGGGTGTCGGCCGGTCAGCGCTGGAAGGAGGACTCCTGGTGCTGCCCCGAGTGCGGCGGCCACCTCAAGCGCGACGTCGACCCGTACTGGGAGTGCCCGGAGTGCGGCCTGGCCCGGCCCCAGACCACCTGGGGGGTGGAGAACGAGACCGACTCACTCGTGTGCCCCGACGGACAGCGGGTCCGGCTCCAGCTCAACCTGCCCGGTGACGCCAACCGCTCCAACGCCGCGATCGCCGCCGCCACCGCGGCCGGGTACGGCATCCACCCGATGCGCACCGTCGAGCGGCTGCGTGAGATCACCTCCGTCGCGGGCCGCTACACCTCCGTGGTCACCATGGGCGTGGAGGTGCGCCTGCTGCTCGCCAAGAACCCCGCCGGGTGGCTGGAGTCCTTCGCCGTCCTCGACCCGCCCCGGGTCCCGGTGATCCTCTCCGTCAACGCGCAGATCCCCGACGGCAAGGACACGTCGTGGCTGTGGGACGTGGACTACACCGTGCTGCGCGGACGCCGCGTGTTCGTCATGGGTGAGCGCCGCACCGACCTCGCGCTGCGCCTGGAGACCGACGGCGTGGCCTTCGAGACCGCTGATCGCGTCGACGAGGTCCTGGGCCGCCTCAAGGCGGAGCAGCCCGGCATCACCAAGGTCGACGTCATCGCCAACTACACCGCCTTCCAGCAGATCCGCACGGCCTACGGCCGCGTCCAGTAGGGGAGAGACTCATGACGGACACCAGCAGCGCCCTGCGGATCGTGTGGATCTACCCCGACCTGCTGAGCACCTACGGAGACCAGGGCAACGCCCTCATCCTGCGCCGCCGCGCCGAACTGCGCGGTATCCGCACCGAGATCGTGCACGTCCACTCCAGCGACTCGGTGCCCGAACAGGGCGACATCTACCTGCTCGGCGGCGGTGAGGACCGCCCGCAGATCCTGGCGGCCGAGCGGCTGCGCGCCGACGGCGGCCTGGCCCGTGCCGCCGCCCGCGGCGCCTGCGTCTTCGCCGTCTGCGCCGGGTACCAGATCATCGGTGAGAGCTACGGCGACGACGAGGCCAACCCGCTGCCCGGTGTCGGCATCCTCGACATCCGCAGCGGCCGTGGCCAGACCCGTGCCGTCGGTGAGATCGTCGCCGACGTCGACCCCTCCCTCGGGGTGGGCCGTATCACCGGTTTCGAGAACCACCAGGGCCGCACCGCCATCGGCCCGTCCGCCCGCCCGCTGTCCACCACGGTGCGCGGCATCGGCAACGACGACCGCACCGAGGGCGCCTACCAGGGGCAGGTGCTGGGCACCTACCTGCACGGCCCGGCGCTGCCGCGCAACCCCGCGCTGGCCGACCTGCTGCTGCGCTGGCGTGTGGGCCAGCTGCCCCAGCTGCCCCCGTCCTGGGGGGAGCGCCTGCACGAGGAGCGCCTCGCCGCGGCCCTGAACGCCTGACGCCGAAGGCGGGAGGCCAGGTGCGCGATCGAGCGCCTCGCGGCCCCGCGGCCCCCGCGATCGGAGCATCCGTCGCGGGGGCCGCGATACCCGCGGTCCGAGGAACCCCCGGTCACAACCGCCGGTGCATGATGTGCAGGCCGACGTAGCCGTGCTCGGGGTGGGCGAACCCCTCGGGCAGCGTGCCCAGGACGTCGAACCCGAGCGACGTGTACAACCGCACCGCGCGCGTGTTGGTCGCCACGACCACGTTGAACTGCATGGCCCGGTAACCCGCCGCGCGCGCCCACTCCAGTGTGTACTCGCACAGGGCACGACCCACCCCGCCGCCCTCATGGGCGGGGTCGACCATGTAGCTGGCACTGGCGACGTGGCCGGCGTTTCCCTGGTGGTTCCTGTTCATCTTCGCCGTGCCCAGGACCGTCCCGGTCCCGTCCACGGCGACCACCGTCCGATCGGGTTCGGGCAGCAGCCACCAGTCGCGTCCGTCGTCCTCCCCGAGATCCGTGGGGAAGGTGAACGTCTCACCCGCCGAGACGATCCGTTGGAAGAAGGGCCAGATGGCGGGCCAGTCGGCGGGGGCGGCGGCGCGGATGTGCATGCCCCCAGTCTGGCGCTCCGACCTGTCCCGCGGCCATCGGTTTTCGGGCGGCCCCGCCGCCACCAGGACGTGCCCCACCACCGTCGCGGGGCACGGTTCCCCGGCCGCTACCGGGGGCGGCGGCGCAGGTTGATCTGAGCGTTGGCGCCGGTGTCCGGGTCCACCACGACCTCCTGGCCCGCCGCGATGCCCTCGACCACGAAGTCGGCGTCGGTCGGCGCGGCCCGCTTCACCACGCCCAGGGCGATCGGTCCCAGTTCGTGGTGGCGCGCCGACGAACCCACCCGGCCCACGGCGCGTCCCTCCAGCTCGATCGCCGCGCCCACCTCGGGTAGCCGCTCGGCGGTCCCGTCCAGGGGCAGCAGCACCAGACGGCGCGGCGGTCGGCCCAGATTGTGCACCCGGGCGACCGTCTCCTGGCCCGGGTAGCAGCCCTTCTCCAGGTGCACCGCGCGGTCCACCCAGTCCACCTCGTGCGGGATCGTGCGGTCGTCGGTGTCCACCCCCGGCCGGACCCGGTGCGCGGCGATCCGGTGCGCCTCGTAGGCCCACATGCCCGCCGGGCGGGCGCCCGCCGTCGTCAGCGCCTCGGCGGCCTCGACCAGGCGCTCGGCGGGCAGGAACAGGTCGGTCTCGTCCTCGGTCCTGCGCTGGACGACCCCGTCGAGCACGTCATCGGCGTCGTCGACGGCCTGGCCGCGTTTCGGGCCGAGCACGGTCAGCACGGAGTGGGAGTCGCTGAGGTCGGCGACCTCCACGCGCAGCATGAACCGCATCGAGTCCAGGAAGGCGGCCAGCCCCGGACCACCCCCCGGCTCGGTGTGGATCCAGGTGGCCTCACCGTCGTCCACCAGTGACAGGTGGTGCCGCAGGTGGCCCCGCGTGTCCAGGACCAGCGCCTCGGTGGCGGTGCCGGACGGCAGGTCGCGCGTGAGCTGGCTCGTCAGGTCGTTGAGCCACCCCAGGCGATCCGGTCCGCTCACCCGGACCACGCCCCGGTTGCTCCGGTCCACCCACGCGCTGGAGCGTTCGATGGCGCGGCCTTCGTGTGCGGGGTCACCGTAGTGCGCGGCGACGCCCGCGTCGATCGACTCGGCGGTCACGGCGCCCGGTGTGGTCAGCAGCGGCGATGTCATACCGCCGAGACTAGCCGCCCCGCCGAGTCCACCGGCAATGTGTCTTTGACCTGCGGTTACGTTCGCAGAAAAAACATTTGCCCCACACGTCGCGGGCGACGTACCTTCGAGGCACGCAAGAAAGGAGGTGGTCCGAGAAATGGTTGACTCTAGGACTGGCGAGGTGGCCGTCCGCTAGGGCGACGCCGCGTGTTCGCGCGACGTCGCTCGCAGCGAATCCCAGACGGACACCCGGACCCCGGGCCGCCGGAACTCGTCCGACCGGCCCCGCCCCCCGGCGGGAGACGGCCCGGGGTCTGCTACTGCTTCTGGTCGATCCTCTTCAGCTGCGCCGACATGTACGGCCGCAGCTTGTGGCCGCGCGCGGCCAGGTCCCAGGCATATCCCAGTGTCTCCCGGTCGTCGCCGAACAGGCCGTACAGCCGGTGCGAGGCCGTGGCGTCGATCCCAGTCTCGGTGTGCACCACCGCGTCGGTCGACATCTCCACCCGGTTGGCGAACACGTTGCCCACGTACACCTCGGTGAAGCCCTCCGGGTGCACGTACAGCGCCTCCAGGTGGATGACCTCCTCACCCTCGGTGGGGCCCCCGTCGTCCTTGGCGGGCTCCGGGCGCGCACGCCAGTAGGCCTGCTCCTCCGTGACCAGCTCGCCCAGCGTTCCGTCGGCGTTCATCCGCCACGCCTTGCTGGAGAAGGTCAGGTACGGCAGCCCCGCCGTGTGGGAGAACTCGATCTCCTGGCCGAACTGGAACTCCTCCACGTCGGCGTATCCGGCGACGCCGACGCCCTCCCAACGGCCGATCAGGAAGGACAGTTTCGCCAGATCGGGGTGTACATCAGCGTCCATGCCTCCCGAGCGTAGCCGTGTCCGGAGGGTGGCGGTGACAGCCCGCTCCGGCCACCCTCGCGCATCGGTCCGGTCACGCCCAATTGGCCCCGGTTTCCCGAAGAACTGGTAAAGATTGTCACCGACGCGGTGTGGCCACGGGGTGTCACGCCCGCCGCGGAACTGGACCTCCGACGCATTCTCCGAAAGGGTGGCCTGTGTTACTGGTGATCGGTTCGGTGCTGCTCGTCGCCGGGGTGGTCCTCCTCCCGCTGACCGTCGTCGCCGTGCGGCGCTGGCTGCGTCAGCGCGGCCTGGCCCGCCTGCGCCCGAGCGCCCTGGCCGCGCGGGTCGGGCGCAGGATCACCCTGACCGGCGTCGCGGCTCCCGGTCCCGCCGGGCCCATCGCCTCCGGACTGGCCGGGGCTGAGTGCGTGTGGCACGGCCACGAGGTGCTGCGTCACTACTGGCCGCTCACCCGTGACCGGGGCGACAGCGCGGTGCGCGAGCGGGCCTGCGACCCCATCGCCGAGTACGGCTCCGAGGAGCTGTTCGGCCTGGTCGCCGAAGGCGCGTCCGAGGACGCGGACCGGGTCTTCGTCGACCCCTCCGGCAGCGACCCCCGTGACGCCGAGCTGTGCCTGCAGCGCGTGGTGGGGCGTCCCCAGCCCGGCGTGGCCGCCGCGGCCGACGACCTCCTGCCCCGCGTGCGAGGCAGGATCTCGGGCGTCTTTCGCGGTGAGACCATCGAGTTCGAGTACCGCGAATGGGTGATCCGCGGGGGCGCCCGAGTCCGCGTCACCGGTCAGGTCCAGACGCGGGACGGGCGGGTGGTCATCACGGCCCCCGAGGGTGGCCGGCTCACCGTTGAACACGGTGTCGACGACCAGCCGGTGCGCCTCTCCCCCCGGCGCAGGGAGGCGATCGGCTTTTT
>NZ_ANBC01000616.1 GCF_000341125.1 Nocardiopsis lucentensis DSM 44048
TCGGCTTCTCGGTCGCCCTCGTGGCCTGCACCGTGGCGGGTGTGGTGCTGATCGCCTTCGGGATCTGAGTAAGCTGGCGCCCATGGCTCGATCGATGGTGATCAAGGTCACCGCGGGGGACGACGCCCCCGAGCGGTGCAATCAGGCGTTCACGGTCGCCGCGGCGGCCCTCGCCAGTGGGGTGGAGGTCTCGCTGTGGCTGACGGGGGAGTCGGCGTGGTTCGCCGTCCCCGGACGCGCGGACGACTTCGAACTCCCGCACGCCGCTCCCCTCGCCGAACTCCTGGCCGCCGTGCTGGCGGCGGGGCGGGTCACCGTGTGCACGCAGTGCGCCGCGCGGCGGAATCTGGAGCAGGAGGACCTGATCGAGGGCGTGCGCATCGCCGGCGCGCCCACGTTCGTCGAGGAGACCTTGGGAGACGGCGTCCAGGCGCTCGTCTACTGACCGGGCCGGACCCCGCACATGACGGTGCCCGCGCCACCGCCGGTGGCACGGGCACGGAACGAACGGGAGCCGGGGCTACTTCTTGCCCTGGTTCGCCACGGCCTGGATGGCGGCCTTGGCGGCCTCCGGGTCCAGGTAGGTGCCGCCCGGGTTGGTGGGCTTGAAGTGCTCGTCGAGGTCGTAGCGCAGCGGGATCCCGGTGGGGATGTTCAGCCCGGCGATGTCGGCGTCGCTGATCCCGTCCAGGTGCTTGACCAGCGCGCGCAGCGAGTTGCCGTGTGCCGCGACCAGTACGGTCTTGCCCGCGGCCAGGTCGGGGACGATGGAGTCGTACCAGTACGGCAGCGCGCGGTCCAGGACGTCCTTGAGGCACTCGGTGCGCGGCAGCAGCTCCTGCGGGAGGTCGGCGTAGCGCTGGTCACCCGCCTGGGAGTAGGGGTCGTCGTCGGCGATCGGCGGCGGCGGGGTGTCGTAGGAGCGGCGCCAGACCATGAACTGCTCGTCGCCGTACTCGTCGCGCGTCTGCGCCTTGTCCTTGCCCTGGAGGGCGCCGTAGTGGCGCTCGTTGAGGCGCCAGGTGCGCCGGACCGGCAGCCAGTGCAGGTCGGCGGTCTCCAACGCGAGGTTCGCGGTGCGGATGGCGCGCTTGAGGAGGGAGGTGTGCAGGATGTCCGGGGTGATCCCGGCCGCCTTCAGCAGCTCCCCGCCGCGGCGGGCCTCGTCCTCGCCCGTGGCGGACAGGTCCACATCCACCCATCCGGTGAACAGGCCCTTCGCGTTCCAGACACTCTCACCGTGTCGCAGCAGTACCAGAGTTCCCATGGCACCAAGCGTATCCATCCCGGTCACCCGCCCCGGGGGCGACCCATACCTGTCGGATGTCGTTTCCCGGGCCGGTCACCCCAGGGGGCTCGTCGTTCGGGCGTCGGCGGGGTTCTTATGGATGGGGCTGCGCCGGAGGCGTCCGTTGAGGGTGGTGGAGGGTGACGGGTGGGC
>NZ_ANBC01000617.1 GCF_000341125.1 Nocardiopsis lucentensis DSM 44048
TGGCAGGCGTGGCCGAGGAGGAAGAATCCCTGCCTTCGGGGCGGCCGAACACGGTCCGAAGCGGAGCGGAGGACCAAAGAAAACACTGTTACTCGTGGTGGCCGGGCTCCGCCAGGTGCGCGAACGCCTTCAGGTTGCGCATGTCGTGACCGCGCTCGGCCCGCCAGCGCCACTCCTTGCGGATCGCCGACGCGAACCCGCGCTCCAGTGCCGCGTTGAAGTTCTCGTCCGTGTACGTGAGCGCGCATCCCAGCAGCCGGTCGACCTCGTCCGGCGTGATCCCCTTCAGCGGCAGGCGTCCGCGCAGGTACACGTCACCGACGTCGTCGGTGGCGAACGCCATCCCGTACATGTCGGAGTTCCTGTGCATCAGCCACTGGTAGAACTCCGCGTGGTTCTCGTCCGGCTGGCGGCAGAAGAACGACGTCAGGGTCAGGCTGTGCGCTCCGACCTCCAACCACACCAGTGTCTTGAGCTTGGCCGTCCCCGGCAGGGTGACGAGGAAGGAGCCCTCGCGCGGACGCTCCATCTCCAGCCCGGCCTCGGCCACCGCCTCGGCGATCGCCCCGGCCGCGGTCTCGCGCGCCGAATCCGTTCCCACGTCCCATCCTTTCCTTTGGTCCGTCACCGGCACGCGGCCAGCGGCAGCGGACTCGGAGCGGTGCTCGACCGGTATACGTCCAGTAGTTCGTCCACCGTCCGCGACCAGCCCAGTGTGGCGGCGTGTCGGGGGGCCGCCAAGGCCAGCTTGGCACGCCATGCCGGCTGGGTGATCAGCCGGTGCAGCTCGGCGGCGTAGTCGTCGGGGTCGTGGCCCTCCACCAGGACGCCGGAGGACCCGTCCGCCACCGCCGTGGTCAGGCCGCCCACACGCGAGGCGACCACCGGTGTGCCGCAGGCCTGCGACTCGACCGCGACCAGGCCGAAGGACTCGGAGTAGGACGGGACGACCGTCGCCGTGGCCGCGCGGTAGTAGTCGGCCAACCGCACACGGTCCTGCGGCGGTTCGACCCTGACCACGTCGGCCACGCCCAGGGAGTGCGCCAGGTCGGTCAGCAGGCCGGGTTCGCGTGTCCCGCCGCCGGACAGACCGCCGACCACGCCGACCACCAGGCGCGAGCGCAGTGAGGGGTCCCGCTCCAGGAGCCGGGCGGCGGCGCGGATGAGCACGTCGGGGGCCTTGAGGCGCTGCACGCGCCCCACGAAGAGGAGGAGTTCGGTGTCGGGGGCCAGACCGATGCGGCGCAGCGCGTCGCGCCGCGACCCCGGTGTGAAGATCTCCAGGTCGACGCCGGGAGGGATCACACTGAGCTGGGTCTCGCGTGCACCGTAGTACTCACGGAGCTGGTGCGCCTCGTCGTCGGTGTTGGCGATGAGTCGGTCCGCCTGGCGCACGAGCTGGTCCTCACCGCGCACCCGGGCCTCCGGTTCCGGGGCGTCCCCCTCGGCCAGGAACGCGTTCTTGACCCGTGCCATGGTGTGCATCGACTGCACGAACGGCACCCCCCAGCGGCGGGCGGCCACGACGCCCGCCCGGCCGGAGAGCCAGTAGTGGCCGTGCACGAGGTCGTAGTGGCCCGGTTCTCCCTGGGCCTCCGCGCGGAGCATCCCGAAGATGAACGGACACAGGTGGTCGGCGAGCGCGTTCTTGTCCAGGTGGCCGTAGGGCCCGGCGGGCACGTGACGGACGTTCACCCCTGGGACGAGTTCGACGACCGGTGGCAGGTCCGGTCCGGTGGCCCGGGTGAACACGTCGACGGCCACGCCCCGCTCGGCCATGCGCCGGGCCACCTCGACCACGTACACGTTCAGTCCTCCGGCGTCACCCGTGCCCGGCTGATCCAGTGGCGAGGTGTGCAGACTGACGGTCGCGACGCGGGACGGAGTCGCCGTCTGCTCGCCCTCGGGAGCGTTTCCGGACACCGGTGGTCCTCTCCGATCGTGTGTACAGCCGCTGTCGTCAACAGCGACGAAGGTACACACTGTTCCCACGCGGAATGTCCGAGGGTCCTGATATAAGAGGCCCTCCCGTTCAGGGCGTGGCGGACCAGCCCGACACCAGGAAGTCGACGGTGTCGGGGAACGCGCGGGTCCAGGTCCGGAAGTCGTGGCCGCCACGCGGGTGGAAGGTGGCGACCGTCATACCGCGCTCGGTGAGCAGGTCGGCGAAGCGCGCCGCCTCTCCCTGGATGCTTCCCTCCTGGAGTGGTGTGTGATCGTCCTCACCCTCCACGAGCGCGAACCTGAGGTCGCGCACCTCCGTCGAGCCCAGCAGCCGGTCGGGGGCGTGGTCCGCGGTGTCGCCTCCGAACACACCGTACGGGTCGTCCACCCGGAAGTATCCGCCCCAGCTCGCCACCTGGCCGTAGAGGTCGGGGTTGCGCAGCGCGGTGGCCGCGGCGCCGTAGCCGCCCATGGAGAACCCGCCGAGGGCGCGCAACCTCCGCGGCCGAACGCGGTCACCCTCCACCGCGCGGATCACCGCACCGGTGACGAAGGACTCCAGGGCGAAGGAGCCGTCCGCGGCGTCACCCCACTCGGTGGTGGCTCCCGAGGCCACCTGCCCGTGGGGCGCGGCGATGACGAACTCGACCCCCGTGCGGCACATCTGCTCGTCCAGGAGTTCGCCGACGTTCTCGTCCATCAGCGTCCGGTGCGTGGAGGCGGAACCGTGCAGCAGGTACAGAACGGGCCGGTCGGCGCTGTCGGGGCCGGGCGGACGGCGGATCCACACCGGGCGCCCGCCTCCGGGGGCGTCGGCGTCGGGCAGGGTGACCACCTCGTCCCGGCCCGGCTCGTCGCAGACGGCGACCTGGCCGGGCTCGGGGATCGGTGCGGGGGTGGTCACCCCCTGGGCGGGCGGGAATCGGACCTCGCCAGCGCTGACCTCGGGGTCGGCCCCGAACAGGTGGTGACCGAGCCGTTCGGGGAGCCCTCCGGGCGGGGCGGTGGCCAGGACCGCGGCGGAGACGACGACCGTGCACGAGGAGACGAACACGACGGCTCGTCGGGAGAAAGACGCGAACACACCGAAACCTCAGGGTCGGGGCAACCGGTATCCGCTCCCAGCGGGGCGGAGCGATACGGAATGTGACTCACTGTAGTCGACCGGGGGCTTTGTGTGTGGAGATTGTCGCTTGAGCCCCACGATCCCCGTTCCTGAGGTCCCGCACCCAGTGTCGTGCCCGTGCGGTCGTGGCCCTCGGCGTCCCGGGCTCAGACCGCCAGGGCGTGCCGCAACCGGAGGTCGTCCGGGTAGGGGCGCAGGTAGGTCTGCTCGCGCGCCCAGTCCACATCCTCCGCCGCGCAGTGGTGCCGAAGGAGTGTGACGGGCAGGCTGAGCGGCACCAGTTCCGCCCGGTAGTCCTCGATCGCGGTCAGCAGGTCGTGCCGGCGCGTGTCGTCCAGGAGCGGGCTGAGCATCCCGAACGCGTGCTGGAGCGTGTTGGCGTGCTTGCCCCGGGTCGTCCGCACGGCCATCGCGCTGTGGAAGGCCGACGCGTAGGCGGCGGCGGTCTCCTCCCGGTCCGCCGACCCCGCCCGTGCCACGATCCGCCCCGTCCTCCGGTATCCCTCGGGAGAGTGCGACATCAGCTGGAGCTTGTGGCGGGTGTGGAAGGCCACGAGGTCCCGCGGCTGCCAGTCCGACTCCAGCAGTGCACGCAGCCGGGCGTGCGCGAAGACGCGCTGGACGAAGTGCTCCCGCAGCGCGGCGTCCGACAGGCGGCCCTGCTCCTCGACCGGCAGGTGCGGCAGGAGTCGGGTCAGGCGCTCGGCGAAGGCGCCCCGGCCCTTCCCGTCGACGCGGTTCCCCTCGGTGGAGAACACCGGCAGGGCGAGCAGTCCGCAACTGGGCGACTTGTTCTTGAGGATGTAGCCGTCCGCTCGGCGCAGCTGGAGGACGTGGTGGTCGGCGACGGCCGCCAGGTCGTCGGTGTGGTCGGCGCCGTCCTTGCTGGAGACCACCCGGTCGGCGCCGTCGCGCCGCTGGAGCCGCAGCGTGGGGCGCGGAACGCCCAGGCCGATCTCCGCCTCCGGGCAGACGGGAAGCCAGTCCACGTGGTGGTCGAGCTCGTCGGTGAGGAACCGGGACCGGGAGTGCCCTCCGTTGTAGCGGACGGGCGCGCCGAGCAGACAGCTCGACACCCCCACCAGAGGTCTCGTGGCGGTCGTCGGCTCGTGCGCTGGTCGCATACGGTCTTCCTACCCCGGGATCCGGCCGAATCCCCGTCGAGGTCACAGTACTGTCGGTAGGACGTTCGTTGCCGTGGGCGAGGGGGATTGGTGCCGCCGACCATCGTGCTGTTCACCCAGGACCTGCGCGTCCACGACCATCCGGCGCTCACGGCCGCCGTCGGCGCCGGGGACACCGTGCTGCCCCTGTTCGTGGTCGACCCGCGGATCGTGGAGCGCTCCGCCCGCAACCGCTGCGGCTACCTGGCCGAGGCGCTCACCGCGCTGCGCGCCGCGCTGCGCGCACGCGGCGGCGACCTGGTCGTCCGCGAGGGGGACACGGCCGAACGCGTCCGGGAGCTGGCGGAGCGGACCGGGGCCGAGGCGGTGTTCCTGAGCGCGGGGGTCAGCCGGTGCGCGGTCCGGCGGGAGGACCTGCTGCGCGGGGCGGGCCTGTCCGTGCGCGCCCTTCCCGGGTTGACGGTGGTCCCCCCGGGCGAGGTCACCCCCGCGGGCGGCGACCACTACAAGGTGTTCACCCCGTACTGGCGTGCCTGGGCCGAACACGAACGCAGGGCCGTCCTTCCCGACCCGGGCGAGGTGCGCCTTCCCGGAGACGTCGAGCCCGGAGCGATCCCCGAGGGCCTGGCCGGGGCTGGGGTGGGCGCGCCGGCCCCCTGCCGTCTGACCGGAGGCGAGGAGGCGGCGCGCGGGCGGCTGCGCGCCTGGCTGGACCGGGGGCTGCCCCGGTACGCGCGACGCCGCGACGACCTGCCCGCCGCGGCCACCTCCGGTCTCTCCGCCGACCTGCGGTTCGGCTGTCTGTCGCCCCTGGAACTCGCCGAGGCCGCCGAGGCGGCGGACGCGGGGGCCGGAGCCGAGGAGTTCGTCCGCCAGCTCGCCTGGCGGGACTTCCACCACCAGGTGGCTCGCGCCTTCCCCGACCTCCCCGTGCGCGACTACCGGCCGCGGGACCGGGGGTGGCGCGAGGATCCGGACGCCCTGGACGCCTGGCGGCGGGGGATGACCGGGGTGCCGATCGTGGACGCGGGTATGCGCCAGCTCCTCCGGGAGGGGTTCATGCACAACCGGACGCGCATGATCACCGCCGCCTTCCTCACCCGGACCCTGCGCGTGCACTGGAGGGCGGGCGCCGAGCACTTCCACGCCCACCTCGTGGACGGGGACGTCGCCGACGACTACGGGAACTGGCAGTGGGTCGCCGGGACCGGGAACGACACCAGGCCGAACCGCCCGTTCAACCCGCTGCGCCAGGCCCGGCGGTTCGATCCGGAGGGCGACTACGTCCGCCGCCACGTCCCGGAGCTGCGGGGCCTCCCGGGGCGGCGGGCGCTCACGCCCTGGCGGGAGACCGAACCGCCGGAGGGCTACCCGCCGCCGATCGCCGACCCGGGCCGGTGACACCGCGGACGGCCGACCGCCCGCGGCGGGCGCGTCAGGTCGTGCCGAAGGCCCGTCGGAAGGCGGCCAGGGCGCGGTCGTCGAACAGCACGAGACGGACCTCCGGCACCCGTACCTCCGACCCGTGGATCGCCTCCGCCGCGATCCGCGCGGCGTCGTCCATCGGCCACCGGAAGACGCCCGTGGAGATGGCGGGGAAGGCCACCGACTCCGCGCCGAGCTCGTGCGCCACGCCCAGCGACTCCGTGAAGCACGACGCGAGCAGCGCGCTCCGGTCCTCCGACGCGCTGTACACCGGGCCGACCGTGTGGATCACCCAGCGCGCGGGCAGGAGCCCCGCGGTCGTCGCCACCGCCCGTCCGGTCGGCAGGGCGCCGCC
>NZ_ANBC01000618.1 GCF_000341125.1 Nocardiopsis lucentensis DSM 44048
ATGGCCTCGCCGCCCTTCCTGTGGACGGCTCCGTCGACCCCGCCCCCGCCCAGGAGGGAGCTGTTGGCGGCGTTGACGATCGCGTCGACCCGCTGCTCGGTGATGTCGCCCCTGATGACGCTGAGGCGAGTGTGATGAGTGCTGCTCATGTTGGTTTCCTTCCCGGTCCTGGGGGCTCCTCCCCGGGCCGCTCCCATCCTCGCGGAGCGGGGCGCGGTGTGCCGGAAAGCCCCATCCCCACGGGTAACCAGGATTTAACCCGGGGGTACGACAACGTGTAGTACTAGCGCCGGTAAATTAAACGGAATGCCGTGTGCGACGGG
>NZ_ANBC01000619.1 GCF_000341125.1 Nocardiopsis lucentensis DSM 44048
GGCCTTAAGTGGCCGCCTATGGGGAGTATCTACTGTCCGCTGTCAAGCGCCGGAGAGCGCGGGTTCTGAGAGGGGATGCCGTGGAATCCGGACCAGATGACGGTCAAAAGAGAAAGAGCCCTGCTCTCCTACCGGAGAAGCAAGGCTCTGACCAGGGAAATCTGGGTGGGCGTACCAGGACTTGAACCTGGGGCCTCATCCTTATCAGCGATCATCCAGCCGCTGAGACGACCCGTCACAAGCCCCCTTAGAACCGGATTATCCCTGTTGAGCGGCTTTCCGCCGTTCGCGGAGTGACGCCGGGTGTCGTGCTCTACCGCACGGTCACACGGTCAGATCACGGTCAGAAACAGGGGTCTGTCCACGTGGGATTCTCACGCGCCCGCACCGGCGCCAAGGGCGGGACACGCTTCACCGCGTACTACATCGACATCAAGGGCGACGAGCGGTCAGCGGGCACCTTCGCCACCGAGAAGGAAGCCGACAAGGCATGGCAACGCGCCGAGGCCAAGGTCGCCGAGGGCCGCGTCACCAGCACCAGGCACGGACGCCAGCGGTTCGCCGACTTCGTCCTGGACACCTGGCTGCCCAACCACGTCATGGAGGAGTCCACACGGCAAAACGTCACCTACGCCGTCCACAAGCGCTTCATCCCCGAGTTCGGCAAGATGCGCATGAACGAGATCCTGCCCCAGCACGTCCAGAGCTGGGTCCGGCAATGCCAGAAGGAGGGCCTCGCCGCCTCCTCCATCCACCGCATGACCACGGTCCTGTCGGCCGTCTTCACCTCGGCCGTCGTCAACCAGGTCATCTTCACCCACCCCTGCAAGGGCGTGGTGTTGCCGACGGTCGGCAAGAAGCAGTTCGAGATCATCACCCCCGAACAGTTCGCCGACTTCCACGACGCGATCGAGGGGGAGCGGTTCCGGCTCCTGGTCGAGTTCGACATCGAGTCGGGACTGAGGTGGGGAGAGCTCAGCGAGATCCGGCTCAAGGACATCGACCGGGCGACGGGCATCCTCACCGTCAGCCGGTCCGTCGTGGAGCTCACCGCGAAGTCGCACCCGACCGGCGGACGGTTCCTGGTCAAGGAGTACCCCAAGGACCGCAAGTTCCGCCGCCTCAAGCTCAGTCGGCCCCTGGTGAAGAAGATCCTCACCTACGCCATGGCGCACGGGATCCGCGACGACGACCTGCTCTTCTCCTTCCCCGAGCAGGACGACGACGCTCCGATTCCGGGGGTGCCCGATGGAGTGGACCTCGGACTCACCGCGCCCAACGACGAGGGGAGGAGGTACAAGCACGGCACGACGACCGCGTACACCAACGGGAAGTGCCGCTGCGAGTACTGCCGTGCCGCCTTCGCCCACTACCGCGCCATCCGCCGGGCCGAGGGCAAGGACAAACCGAGAAGACGACGGAAGGTCACCACCGACGGGCACATCCCGGCGGACTGGTTCCGCAAGAACATCTGGCACCCGGCAAGGGAGAAGGCCGGGTTGCCGAAGTCGGCAACCCCGCACCAGCTACGGCACGCTCACGCCTCGTGGCTCCTTGCCGGGGGCGCCAACCTGACCGTGGTCCGGGACCGGTTGGGACACGCCTCCATCACCACGACGGAGCGCTACCTGCACACCCTGCCCGAAGCCGACGACAGCGCCCTCGAAGCGCTCAGCAACGTTCGCTACCGCAGCACAACCACGGCTACCGCCTAACTACTGGTGACACCGTTCTCTGACATCGGCGTGGTCCGCTGGTGCAGGACGTAGCGGAAGATCGACAGTCGGGGAGGTGCGGCACGAGATGCCGCACCTCTCCGACTGCTACGCCCGGTCTACCGCACTATCCACCCATGGCCCCCTCAGGGTCAGCGCCTGAAGCCCAGTGCGAAGTCCGTGTACTGTTCCTCTCCCTGCTGCGGACTGGTCAGGTTGATCCAGATCCGCGCCTGTGGCCCATGCTCCACCAGGTCGGGCATCGTGGCGCATCCGATCGCGAAGTCCTCCCGGGGGACCGTCAAATACGGAGAGAAACGCACGTACGCCGACAGGTCGGTCCGGCGGTTGGCCAGGCGCCGCTCGTTGGCTCCGTCCAGAACCAGCAGCACCCGGGGGAAGCGCGGATACCGCTTCTGCCACGCCGGGCGTGCTGGCCCGTCCGCGGCGCTCCTGCGTTTGCGCAGGGGGTGGTGGTCGAAGTAGCGGGCGTAGGCCACGAGCTTGGCCGCCAGCCGGGACACGGGCATGGTGGTGCGGTCCACCTCCACCAGGAACTGGTACTGGACGCGGAACCCGTTGGGACGGATGGCGACGTAGTGCAGCAGAGCGTCGCTGATCACGTGGGTGTCGGTGAACCTGCCGCCGCCCTTGGCGTAGCGGTGCGCCACCTCCGGGATCCAGTGCAGGGGTTCGAAGTCGTCCCCCTTCATGCGGGCGTGCTCGAAGAAGGCCAGCCCCGTCTCCACCACCGCCAGCATGTGCTCGGCGAGCGGGCCAGCGGCGCGTTCGGGGCTCATCCGGTAAGGACGCACCAGGACCTGACCGGACTCCTGGACCGCGCGTGCTCCGGCCGGGGTGAGGAACCAGCGGTGCGCTTCGCGTCCCGGGGGCACCACCCGGTCGGCCAGACCTCGGCGTCGCAGGTGGTGCAGGACATGGAGCATGTATCTCCGTGAGGTGGCGTCCGGGGTGAGGAGCCGGGCCAACTGGTGGCTGGTGGCCAGCCGGGGCTGGGAGAGCACCGCCTGCGCCTGCTGTGCCAGCGAACTGGCCTCGATCGTGCGGATCGGCAAACCGTCGTCCTCCTCGGTGTGGGAACAGATCCCGTCGCAAGGAGGAAGCAGGTCGCCCGCAAGCGCGTGACGCGAGGAATCAGGCGATCGAGTCCGCTGACGTGGCCCCCACCCCCGGAGAGGAGAAAAGACCCCACCGCCCTCCCACTTGAGGGGAATCGAGACCGCACGCCTGGAAGCCGAAGCGCACACAGACACATACCTCAAACGCCCCTCAGTGGACCCCTGAGGAGTTCAGATGCCTCGCCTCGACTTTCCCCAGCCTGCGGATCTCGCAAGGAGTCAGCGTTCATCTGAAGAGGTTGAGTACAGGTCGAGGTAGGTGATGAGCAGTTGGGAGAACAAGGATCCGTGAATCTGTGCGTGAGGATGGGGAGTCACACCATGAGACGGTGAAGAAACGTGGAGGGTAGACCAGAACAGTCTGGAGAAACAGGAATCAGAGACAGGATGAGATCGCGGTCTTGGCGAAGCATGAGATGAGGAGAGTACGGGAAAGATGATCTTTCTCTTCAATGATTCATATAAGAGAAGAAGATGTCAGAGTTTGCCGGGCACGGCCTATCCTCTGCCCTGTCAGGCTTTGCTGCGTTCGACCACGGCAACGAGACTGAACACCATCCTGTATTGGTACCCGTAGCTCCCGGTTAACCATTGGGTCAACCCCGGTAAGGGGCCTCTGAACCCTGGCCCACCCGATGCCGTGCGCGCATGAGACTCTCCGGTCAGGGCGCGGAGAGGTGACCGGTGAGACGCTCCAGGTCCCAAGGATCGACCGGCACGGGGTCAGGCAGCATGGGTTCCAGCGCTCCGGAGACGATCTCGGTCAGGTCGCACAACGTCCCGCCACGTTCGAAGATGCGTGCCCGTGCAGCCGAGGCTTCGTCAATGTCCGTGCCCTCAGGAACCACCCACACCAACTGGCCCTTCTTCCCGGTGGTGAGACGGTAGACGACTCCGGCCTGGGAGTAGGAGCGGCTGGTGTCCATCCACGGCTGAGCCACTCGTTCCCCGACAGGAGTGGTCAGTTGGCCCTTGCCCCGGGCATCGGTGCCCAGCACCCCGGCTCCGCACCCCTTGGCGTCGATGAGCAACCACCCCGCTCCGGTCAGTACCAGATGATCGATGTTGGCGAGCCCCAACGACATCGGAGCCAGCCCCGCACCGGTGACGTGGTCCAGGCGTACCAGGTCATGGAAGAGGTGGTACACGCCCGGCAAGCCCTCCAACCATCCCTGTACAGCCTGACCCACACGGCGTTCGAAGAACGCGCCACGACGAGCCGCCGAACCATACTGGTCCGCCGCCGTGTCCAACGACGTACCAGGACGACCGTGTACCTGTACCACCATGGTCCACCCCTGTACCACTCTGTTCCACTGACGATCGGCAAGGGCATCTGCACTGGTCACAACGTTATGTCGGCTTGTCGGCAAACCCAAGTACCCGCATGGGCAACGCACGGCTTCCCCTGTGTAGCCGCCCCCGAGGCTTCTGGCCCGTGAACGTACGGATCTCATCAAGGCCGAACAAGCGGACCGCCTCTGGACCCCGTACTGCTGAAGAACGGAAACCAGGCGCGAGTAGTCCCTTCCCTTGAGGCCAGGTCCGTCGCTGTATCCGATCGGAGACCTTCGGCAACTCGAGTCGGCAACCCAGGACTGGAATCCTTCCGGGGTTCTTCTTCTCGACAGAGACGTCTCCGTCTTTCGGTTATCACCTCTCGCTATGACGTGCTGCTGTAGGTTCGGATCCCCAACACCCTCAGCTGACCAGCTTCTCCCTCGACTGGTCAGCGGCCTCGGAGCCGTAGAAGGAAGGGTTATGCGTCGCTGGGATCCCCTCAACGAACTGCAGCTCTCGGTGCTGTCCAAGATCGCTGAAGGCGTCGACCTCAGCGACCACGCAGGCGCCAGGTACCGCCGGTCGGCCTACGCGCTTCGCGACCGGGGCCTTGTCACGGCGGGCAGGAAACAGGGCAAGTGGCAAGCCCACATCACAGATGCCGGCCGCTTCTACCTGGAGCACGGACACCATCCGGACAGGCCCTCCGATGGGAAGGGCACGAAGGAGGGGGAACGCCCGGCCGAGGCAGAGCGGAAGAGAGCTCGCGCTTCCCGCGCCGCCTCTTCGGACGATGCCGCGAAGCTGATCGCCGACCTGAACGCTGGAGGAGGTGTCCTCCACATCGAGAACCCAGACATGGAAACCCGGGCGCGCTATCGAAGGGCGATCGACCGCGCCAAGCGGCACAACCTCGTGCCTGAGGGTAAATCCCTCAAGTACACAGGGCGTAGCGCAGGAGACCTGGTCGTGTGTCTGGTCGACCCGGCGAACGGCGGCGAGACCGAGTGGAACAAGATCCGGTCCACCACCGGCAGCACGTACACCGGCACGGCCGCCATCCTCGAAGAGCTCCGACGCGATCCTTCGCCGCTGAAGGTCTCAGAAGCCCTTCGTCCGCGAGCGCTGGTCGTCGTCGAGTCCCTCGGCAAAGTCCTGAGCAGGAAGGGGTATCGGCTGGTCCTAGCCAAGAGGCGCAACGGCACCACGTTGTTCGTCATGGTCAAGGGACACCAGTACAACCTGACGGTGGCGGAAGAGCGCGAGCAGGTGGAGAAGCCCTCAAACACACGGCTCAGGAGACGCTCACACAACCGCTTCCTGTTGCCGCGCCCCGAGTATGAACTCAGATGGACCGGTCGTCTCCAACTCATGATCTCGCCCTCAGGCCACGCCGATTCCACGGACTGGGGCGACAAGGGACGGCGACGTCTGGAGAACCAGGTCCGTGACCTCGTTCCCGAGCTCGAGCACCGTTCGAAGGCTACAGACGAGGCGAGGCTCGCCCGGGAGCGGCAGCTCAGGGAATGGGAGGAGCAGGAGAGGCGCAGGCGGCTCCGCGAAGAGGCCGAATGGGAGAAGGCCATGGCCGACGCCACGGAACACGCCATCGCGGCCAAGCGGAGCGCGGTGTTCCGGGAGGCCCTGGAGTCGTGGAACACCGTCAATGAGATTCGAGTCTTCTGCAGAGCTCTGGAGGAGGAGGCCCAGGAGTGCGGGGACTCCCTGCAGGCTGAACGGTTGATGCTGTGGGCACGATGGGGAGAGGAGACGGCCGAGCGGTGGGATCCCGTCCGCTCCGACGCTGGTGTTCGAAGCCAGGACTTCGACGCCGCTCCCTCACCGGATGAGCTGAGGCCCTTCCTCGGCGACTGGAGTCCGCACGGTCCGCGCCGTGAATACCGGTACCGAACGGAGTACAAGGAAGCGGACCACGGGGGCACGCACGGAGAGGGCTGGCACTACCGCGACCGGCGGCGTCCCCAGTGGTGGCGCCGCTGAAGGTGACCAACCTACAAGGACTGGGGTCAACAGAAGGATGACCTCCTCACTTGTGGCAGCCACGGCGCTCCGTGCCTCTTTCCTGGTTATGGATCGACGAGGTGTCCCGATGAGTCGCATAGTTCAGATTTTCACCCCCTATACCTGAACTCGATGCACTACTGTTGTGCTCGTGTCTGAACGCGTCTCCCCCAATGACGTTGCAAGCATCGAGACGTTCTTCGACGAAGGCTTGGAACGCAGGCTCAAGTCGCTTGCCTGCACAGGGCCCATCCATGACCTCGATGTCCGCAAGGGGCATCTGGACTTCGCCGGTGCCACCGTGTACGCGATGTCGGAGATCGCCTTCCAGATCATCGATCAGGTCACCATCAAGATGGACTTCGACCACGGTGCCGACCATGACGATGTGATCGCTGAGGTCATGCCGTTCGTGGCGGCACAGGCCCCCGACCGTGATCCGGATGAACACGAGCGGATCACAAGGTGGGTCCTGGAGAACTTGATCAATGTCGGAACCGTGGACAGGGGTTTTCGTGCCTTCTATGGCGTTTACTCCCCTGATGCCGGTTACCAACGGCGCGCGTTCGACTTCAAGCTCCTCGTCGAACTCTCAGCTCCGGACGGAGAGATCTACCTGCGGACATCGGATGAGGCGATCAACGTCCTCATCGGTGCCTTGGACCTCGATGTGGAGTCCGCACAGATCGCCGCGGAGATCAAACTCGAGAACCTGATCCGACGTGGGAAGCTCTCCGATGCCCAAGCCGCTGCGCAACAGGCCCGGTATGCGACGGTTCGGTACGCGGAGAAGCTTCGGCGGATGCTGGAGGCCACACGGAGGGACGTTCGCTCGGTCGACTGGGAACGTCAGGTGCCCGATCTGATCGATGAGGCGCTGACGCACGTACTGGGCCGGTACCACGCGGAAACGTCGATTCTCGACAACATCCGTGAGGCCCGCGACGAGACTGTAGAGCCGAACCGGAAGCTGAAGGCCGCGACTCTGGTCACCATCGTCGAAGAGTGCCTGGACAGACACACCCAACTCCAGGCGCGTTTGCTGGAAGCACGTGAAGTGTTCCGCTCCGAGCAGGACCGCCAACAGTTCTCCGGACGTCCCAAGGTCGCGGCGATCGACCTGTTCGGCCAGGTGTTGACGCCGGTTCTCGAGTTGACGCTCTCGGAGGCGGTTGAACCGACCGACGCCTTCTTCCGAGCGGGGGTCGGACTGCGGCGACCGTCGGCCCTGCGCCTGCGATCCTTGATACAGGCGCTCATCAGCCCTGTCGCCGAGAGGAGCGAGTTCGCGGGGGAGCTACCAGAGCCCCACCTGATGCCTCTTCCGGACCCCGACGTGTTCACGGACGAGCAGTGGACCCAGTCGGACGCCCTCCTGGACCTTCACGAAGTGCCACGCAGGTTGTCGGGCCTACTGGAAGAGGCCCGCGAGTCTGATCCCGACTTGCCCACACTGGTGATGCTGCGAGTGCTCCATGCCATATCCCCCGGTATCGGCCAGGCGCTACGGCAACAGGATGACCGGGTGCTGATAGCGGTGGACGACGGACAGGAACTGTGGGATCTGCAGTTCGGCGGCGCGGACCTGCTCGTAGGCCAGGCACGATTGTCGCGTGACCTCGCGGATGCTCCGGATACGAACAACGAAGAGGGTGAGGTCGCGTGAGTTCGAGCATCTCCCCAGCGGACGTCGCTGACGCGGCGCAACTGGTCGCGCTCGGTATGCGTCCACGGCAATTGCCGACCAGGGATCCCATCTACGCCGACTTCGTCCGTCGCCACAACGAGGATCCGCTCTTTGCCGAAACCACCGCGGCCGTCGCGGATGGACTGGGGCTCACCGTCCTGGGCTGCGACCGACGAACAGGGCTTGTTGTCGCTGCCCGTGAGGGTTCGCTCTTCGAGGTCCGTATGGAGGAGTACGTACGGCGAACCTCCGCGCGCGACCGAGGTGAGCGTGCTCTGCACGGACTCGTCCACCTCGCTACGGCGGCTCTGGCGTTCCCCCGTCCGGATGACCTCGTGGACGACTCCTATGTCGGGCGGACCAGCGTCGACCAGATCGACGGCGTGGTCCGCCAAACCTGCCAGATCCTTGAGGAGAGATCCGCCAAGCTCGAGGAGAACTCCGATCCTGAGGACGGCGCGAGCGATCTGGAAAGGCTCTGGCAGATCTACAAACGGCGACCCGAGACCACGCGCACGAAGGATGGTCGTCTCGCCCCGAGCACCACCCGCGGCATGGTCTCCAAAGCTCTGAAGTTCCTCGCGGATCAAGGTCTGCTCGCCCAGGTCAACGGCGAGGGAGGCGGTACGTACCGCACGACGCCGCGTTATCAGGCACAGGTGCGCGACCTGGCCGCCGACGCGGCGTTCAACGAACTGCTTGAACTAGGGGTCGTGGCAGTCGCCGACGGCTCCGGTTCGCTACACGTTCTCGATGCGGACGAAGAGTAGGCCGGGAAGTCGGATGTACGAACTCTCACGCGTGCGGCTGTTCTCCATCGGCCCCAAAGGCGCCCGCTACCAGGATGTGACGCTGGATCTGAGGAATGTCGGTGCACCTGTGCCGAACGGGACACCCGCTTCCCTCTTCGAGCTCGATTCCACCACCGCCGATGCGTCCGCTTCCCTCCGGAGGCCGAGCCCCGCGACGGTACTGTTCCTGGAGAACGGGGGCGGCAAGTCCGTCCTCATCAAGCTCATCTTCTCGGTCATGCTTCCTGGGCGGCGCCAGGTCGTGGGCAGTTCGAGCAGTCGGCTCCTGGAGAACTTCGTCCAGGCTCACGATGTGGCCCATGTGGCGTTGGAATGGCAACACTTCAAGACCGGGCAGCGCGTCGTGGTGGGCAAGGTCTCCACCTGGCGGGGACAGGTCGTGTCAAGTGATCCTTCCCGGCTTCTCGAAGCGTGGTATTCGTTCCGTCCCACCGAGCGGTTCAACCTGGACTGTCTGCCGCTCACCGAAGGCCGCCAGACCGTGTCCATGACCGGCTTCCGCAGTCGGCTCGAGGAAGCGGGCAAGGTTGAGCCGCATCTGGAAACCGTGTGGACCGCCAATCACGGGATCTGGCGCGAGCGCCTCACCCGGTTAGGGATCGACCCTGAGCTCTTCCGTTACCAGCGCCGTATGAACGCGGGCGAGGGCGAGGCCGCGGACGCCTTCACCTTCAAATCCGACGAAGCCTTCGTCGACTGGTTGCTCACTGCCGTCACCGACGAGGAATCGGTCCGTGTGGTCGGTGATGTCGTCGAGCAGTACGCCACCCGACTGGCGCAGCGCGGCCAGCTCATCTCAGAACGTGAGTTCGTGTCTGGTGCTCTGGATCAGCTTCACCCACTGGCCGAAGCAGCGCAGGATCGTGCGACTGTCGCTGATCAGCTGGCCCAAGCCCAGAGAAGGGCTCGAGCTTTCGCGATCGCATTGAAGCTGCGCCGTGAGCAGGAACTGGACCGGCTGGGCACCCTCAAAGACGAGCTCGAAGAGGCAGCCGAGGGGCAACAGCGAGAGGACCGCAGGGAGCGCAGGCTCAACCGAATCACCATCGAGATGCGCCGCGCCCGGGCCGAACTCAGATGGAAACAGGCCTGCGCGGAGCTGGAACGACTGGAAGCCCTGCTAGACGAGGCGCGTGACCACCTGGCCGCATGGCAGGCCACCGGAGTCCTCATCGCCTACCACCGAGCCCATGACGAAGCGGAACAGATCCGGTCGCTCGTTTCCGATCAGGAACAGCAGGCGGCGCCGCTCTTGGAGGCTCGGGAGAGAGCGGCACACCGACTCGTACGCGGTCTGGCCCATACCGCAGACCAGGCTCAGCAGTCGGCTGAGGAAGCCCAGAAGCGATGCGCAGTGCTTACCGAGGCGGCACGACAAGCCGAGGATGAGCGTGTGGACGAGATGGGCAGTGCCGAAAGCGAACGAGCCCGCGCACGACGGGCCGACACGGACGTGGAAACGATCGTGCGCCTGGTCAAGGACGCTGTCAGTGACTCCCTTCTCACCTCCGTCGAGGACGACGTGTCCGCGAGGGCGGACCAAGCCGACACCGTTCTCAAGCGCACCGTCGCCAACATCAAAGACGCCGAGCAGAGGATGTCCGAACTGGCCACGGCGCTAGGAAGGCTACGACGGGAGATCCGCCAAGCCGGCCAGACCGTGGATGAGGCCAAGAGCAGGGCCCGCGCAGCTGAGGATGCTTTGGTAGCCGGTGAGGGAGCAGCGGAGCGCCTGCGAACGGATGAACGTCTCGCGGCACTCCTGGGCACCCAAGAGGTGGATCCGGAGCTGGACGCTCCCTCACTGATCGAGCTCCTCACGGACGCGCTCGACAGCAACCGCGAAGAGCAGGCCCGGGTGGGAATCAGTCTCAGTGAGAACCAACGGGTGCTCGACGCCCTCGGGTCAGGCGGGTTGCTGCCCCCCAGTGTCGACGTCACCGACGCGTTGAACGAACTCGAGGCCGCCGGGATCCACGCATGGTCAGGCTGGCTGTATCTGTCGACCATGCGTCCGGAAGACCGCGAACCGGCCCTGCGAGCCCACCCAGACCTGGTCGGTGGCGTGGTACTGAACAACGCCGACCACATTCCGCGTGCCAAGGACGTCCTCACGAGAGCGCGGCTTCTGCCACGTACGGTCGTCGCGGTGGGAACCACGGCACAGATCACCACCTTGCCCCCGGAATCTCCGGTTTCAGCCCCCTTCCTCGTGCCACCCAACCCGGCCATGTACGACGAGGAACAGGCTGAGCATGAGCGTCAGCGCGTCACCGAACTCGTCGACCGTTCCCGAACCAGACTGGGTGCACTCACCTCCCAAGCACAATCCGACCGGGAGCTCCTGGCGCTGGTGAGTTCCTGGTCCGAGCGCTATCCGCCTGGGACACTATCGCGGCTACGTGAGGAGAAGCAGACCGCGGAAGAAGCGCTTGCTGAAGCGAAAGCGCTCGTGGAAAGCCTGGAAACGCGGAGCGATGAGATCGAGGAAGAACAGAACGACCTCAGGGAGGTCAGGCTTCCCTCTCTCCGCGCCGACGAGGAAGAGCAACGCGCAACGGCGGACCGACTACTCAGCCTGGCGGCACAGGCGGACCGCCTTCCTGGATTGCGACAGATCGCCAGACAAGCCTGGGCGGCTGTCACGTCCCACACTCAGCAGGCTGATGAATACAAAGAGCTGGCTGAGCGGCATCGACGCGATGCCCACGAGGCGCAACGCGACTGCGACGATAGTCAGCGTGCAGCGAGCACCTGTCGTGAGGAGATGGCCTCCGTTCCGGGTTCCGGGAGCGTCGACGACACCGAACCCGTACCTGAGGAGTCCATCTCACGCCTGCGTGACAGCTATCGCTTCGCCCGTGAAGCATACGAGGCCGTCCGTATCGGCGCTGACCTTCGCGATCGCCTCAACACGGCGGAAAAGGTCGAAACACAGGCCCAGGCCCGCCTCGAGGAGGTTCAACCCGCGCGGATTCTCCCCTCGGCCGAGCGTTTGCTCGCCACTCCGGACGGAACCGACGTGGCATCCAGAGCCGCGGCTACCGACAGGGCCCGACGCATCGTCGAAAACCATGAGCGTGACCGCACCGCTCAAGCCGGGGTCGTCGGACAGCTGGAGAACGAGTTCTCACGGTTCCAGCGGCAGGAAGTGACTCTGGAGCCGCACTACAGTTACCCGACCAGTATCGCTCAGGCCGAGGAACTCGTCAGTCGCGCCGAGACGGAGTTCACGGAGGCTCACAGCGCCCACGAGAGGGCGAAGGAACGGCACGAGGCTCTGAAACAGCAGACCGCGCACAAGCAGGAACTGGTCGACCGGCTCCGTTCACATCTCGACGTGATGGATGATGTCGTCCCGTCTCAGGAGGAGACAGGTGACGCCGAACCTTTCACTGGCACCTCGGAACAGGCCGGTGAACAGCGGACCTCGCTCGTAGAGAGGTTGCGAGAAGCGGAAACGCTGTTCGATGACGCGGCGAGGGTCGAACGCCGTGCGGCCGACCGGCTCGCCCAGTACGCAAGCGATGAGCGCTTTGCCCAGGTCGACAGCCCGGTCCGCCGTCAGATCATCAGTGTCCCACGTGAGCAACTGCCCGATCACGCGGGAGAGTGGGAATCGGCTCTGCGCCCGCGGCTTCGGAGCCTGAGCGATGAGCTCACCCAACTGGACAGACACCGCGCTGGAATCATCGAACGCCTGCGCGGAATGGTGGAGAAGGGTCTCCACACACTCCGGAACGCCAGGAGGCTCTCAAAGCTGCCTGAGGGCTTGGGAGACTGGGGCGGACAGGAGTTCTTGCGCATCACCTACGCAGTGGTCGCGAGGGATGTACTCGACGACCGACTCGGCACGGTGATCGACGAAGCAGTCGCCCCTCCTGAGCAGGAAGCCGGACGCAAGCGACCGCCTCGAAGCAACGGCCGCAGGGACGGTCTCACCCTTCTGCTGCGCGGAGTCCGGGCGGCCACTCCCAAGGGCATCAAGGTGGAGATCCTCAAACCCGACGCTGTGCTGAGGACCGAACGCGTCCGTGTCTCGCAGATCAACGACATCTTCTCAGGAGGGCAGCTCCTGACGGCCGCCATCATCATCTACTGCACTATGGCCGCGTTGCGGGCGAACGCCCGCGGTCACACACGCCAGCACTCCGGTGTTCTGTTCCTGGACAACCCCATCGGCCGTGCTTCGGCCGGTTACCTGATCGAACTGCAGATGGCCGTGGCCAAGGCGCTCGGAGTCCAGTTGATCTACACCACGGGCCTGTTCGACACCAACGCGCTCGCCGCTTTCCCTCTGATCATTCGCCTGCGCAACGACGCGGACCTGCGTGCCGGGCTGGTCTACCTCTCGGTGCACGATGTGATCCGCGCTCAGATCTCCAGACTCGGTGAGCCCGATGGAACCGGCTCCATCACCGCGAGCAGAGTGTACGCACGCTCGGAAACAGGAAACGATGATGGCGAACACGCGACTGAGTAGGCGGGGCGAGCGGTTCGCCACCGCCCTTCGGGGACGCCGGGGTCGCCGTGTCCCTTTGCTCGACCTGTGGGCCGTGCTCGACCGTGTTGATCCCGCTTCGCGTACGGATCCGAACCGCCGCATCATCCTCGCCGACCTTCTGGCGGAGCTCGCCGAGTCCGAGCAGGTCACCCTCCCGAGCACACGCTCCTACGAACGCTCTGAGCATCCGCCGCTACCGAAATTCGTCACCCTGCCCGTGACGGGCGAGGCCTCAGCCCCACGTCGGCAGATCGTCTGGCATCCCACTCTGTCGTGGGTACCCGAGTCCCGAGTGTCTCCGAGCCAGCATGACCGCCTCGTGGAGGTCAACGCATGGCTGCACTCGACCCCCAATCCTCTCCCCGTCCCGCACAGGGAGAGGTCATTGGAGATCTTCGGTGATGAGAAGGTCCTCGACCGGCTCCTCGCAACCGGGATGTTCGGCCCAGGGCGGCTGACCCTGGAGCTGCTCGCGACCTACCGCGCAACCGTACGGTTCACCAGTGAACTGGTCGGAGAGGGAGACATTCTGCTCGTCGTGGAGAACAGCGACACGTTCGACTCACTCGTCCACGCCCTGCGCAGTCGGTCGGATCACAGGGTTTCCCTTGTCGCTTGGGGAGCAGGCGGTGCGTTCGAGGCGTCGGTGTTGTCCATCGCACGGCTGGACCGGGCGGTGAACGATGTCGCCTACTTCGGGGATGTGGACGCGAAGGGAATCAAGATTCCTGCCAACGCCGCCTCGCTCGCAGCCCAGCACGGTTTGCCCACGATCCGCCCCGCGATCGGCCTCTACACGGCTCTCTTGGACAGGGGGCGTCGGCGGAGTGGGCAGAAGCCGGTCTCACCTGAAGTGGCCGAAGGACTGGTCAGATGGCTTCCTCCCGAACACAGAGACGCAGTGAAGAGCTGCTTGGCCTCGGGAGTGAGGCTGGCGCAGGAGGCTGTGGGACGCGACTACCTCACCACCGAGGAGACCTGGCTTTCCGACCTTCGCTGAGATTTCGGTGATTCGGGCGTCGACCGTAGACGGCCAACGTACGGACAGTCAGCGTCTGCTCCTTGAGGCTGGCTTGTCTCGGCACAGGGCGACGAAGTCGCAGCGGTCGCACTGATCGCACCATGAGTTCAGCCGTGGTAGGTCGTTGGCCCGGAGGGCTTCGCCTGCTTCCCAAATCTTGTTGTGCACGTTGGTGAGCAGGGAGTCCTCGATCTCCTCACGGGTGGTCTGTCCAGCCTCGTCGAGGTTGAGGACCTCGACGAGGTCCGCGTTCTCCCCAGCCAGCTCTCCATAGCCGACTGCGTAGACGTGGAGCTGGTCGCGAGTGACCTCTTCGGCCTGGGCCCGATCAGTGGACTTGAAGTCCACAATGGACAGTTCGTCGGTGTCCAGCCGACGAATGAGGTCGATGCGCCCATCCACAGTGATGCCCGGGGCCACGTGCACTTGGACCTGCTTTTCGGAGTGTTCGGTCCGCGGGATCTCCTCGCCGTGGGTGGCGAAGTAGCGCCTGATCGCCTTGATCGCGGCTGCACTGAGAGTGGCCCGAAGCTCGGGGTAGGCGAACGGGGTGTGCAGGTGGCGTTCGACCAGATCCTCGGCATCAGAAGCGTCAAGCAACTCCCCAGCGATAGCTCTCTTGTGTACCTCCGCCAGGGCGTCGTGCAGCCCTTTGCCGTAACCCAGAGCCTCGTGCAACGGAGGGTTGAAGCCGTAGAGGAAGCGCAGCTTGAACGAGTACGGACACTCGAAGAGGTACTTGAGCTCGGAAAAGGAGAACGTCAACTGCGGGGTCTCCTGCCGCGGCACGGCAGGGAGGCGCTCCGGCAGGGGGCGAGTGCTCGGTCTGGTCGACACCCACCTCTGGTCCGAGCAGTGGTCGAAGAAGGGCGAGCGGTTGCGGTACCGCTTGGTCTCCCCTGGCGAGTAGGTCAGGTTGAGGTACTTCTGCGCCCGGGTGACCGCCACGTAGAACAAGCGGGTTTCGTCTTCGACCGTGCCCCGGTAGCGGTCCGGGTCCTCGATAGCTTCCTGCGGCAAGACGTGAAACAGTCCCAGGCCTCCGTGCCGCTGGGAGGGGAAGCGGTTCTTGCGCAGGCAGGGCACGAACACGACCGGCCACTGCATCCCCTTGGCCTGGTGCACGGTGGACAGCGTGACCGCGTCCGGCGCAGCGTAGCCCACGTCGGCGTCGGACTCGGCATAGTAGCCGGGTGCCTGGTGGGTCAGCCAGGAAACGAACGCCTGATACTTCTCCGCTGGTTCGGTGGTGAAGTAGATCTGCTCGAAGTCTGAGATCACCTGGCTGAACTTGCCCAGCTGGTAATAGACCAGCTCACCACGGCCTTCCGGCCCTGGCACGGTCTCCTCGCGCAGCGTCAGCTTCTCCAGGAAGTCGAGGTAGACCCGCTGGATGTTGTACGCACCGAACCGGCCCCCTTGCTCGAAATCCCGCCCCCGCTCCAGGACATCGAGGGCGGCTGGCCAATCGTGGCCGTCCGGGAGGAGCCCCGCGGCCTGCCACAGCGCGCGCAACTCCTCGGCTGAGATCTCCTGGACCATGAAGCGGAAGATCCCGACGACCGCTTCGATCTCTGGGGTGTCGAAGAGCCGGTTCAGCCCTTTGACCACATAGGGGATACCGCGTCGCTTCAGCTCGGCAACCAGTGGGTCGGCGTCTTTGGCCACGGAGCGGAACAGCACCGAGCAGTCCGACCATGACAATCCGCGAGGCTCCGCGTCCGGGGTGTCGCGGAACGGCACTCCACGCATCTCCTCGATTCGGTCACAGATCCAAGCGGCCTCCTTGTCGGCGTCGTTGAAGGCGAGCGCGAGCAGGTCCCCGCGCTCCCATTTTTGGGACTCGGCCGAGACCATGCGCTTGGGCAGTCGCTCATCGTCCGGGACACGCTCGGCGATGGACCGGCCAAGCTCGACGATTCCCGGGCTGGAACGGAAGTTGTCCGCCAGCGTCACCCGCCGCACTCCGTCATGGCGGGCGGGGGAGG
>NZ_ANBC01000620.1 GCF_000341125.1 Nocardiopsis lucentensis DSM 44048
CAGAGATTGGCGCCATGACACACCAGGCCCTCGATCAGGCGCTCCTGCAACGGATTGACGTCCTGATACTCGTCGACGACCACGTAACCGATGTCGTCGCGGACATGCTTCTGGACGACCGCCGCGTTCTCGTCCTCGTCCGGATCGGCCTCGAGGAACTGCACGGCCAGGTGGATCATCTCGGTGTAGTCGAAGCTCGCGTGGTTGTACAGGAGCTTCATGTAGGAGTGGAACGACTCGGCGACTCCCTCGGGTACCTGGGAATCGTCGACGACGTCCTCCCGCAGCACGCTCATCGCCTGCAGGAACAGGCTGGAGTTCTGATAGCGCTTCAGGTGGGACTGTGTCGCCCGTGGCAGGGTGGGACAGGTGGTCAGACCGGATTTCTTGCTGTTGCGGTCCACGAGTAGGCGGGCTGTGATGTCGCTGAGTACCGAGAACTTGAAGGTCTCGGGCACCAGCCGCTGCAGGAGGTCCAGACAGTAGCCGTGCATGGTGCCGATGTACATCTCCGCCATGCCGACGACCTCGCCGCGTTCGGCGGCGACGATGCCGAGGATCCGGTCCTTCAGTTCGGCCGCGGCCTTCTCGGTGAAGGTGAACGCGATGACGTTGCGGGGTTCCACCCCCGGCTGGGCGAGGATCGCGGCGATGCGCTGGGAGATCACCTGGGTCTTACCGGAGCCCGCGCAGGCGATGATCTGCAGGGGCTCGTCCAGGCAGTCGATCGCTTCCTGCTGTGCTGGAGTGTAGGACGCCATCACCGCCGCCTTCTCGTTGTTGTCGTGCTCCCGCTGAACCGTTCCACCAGCGTCACACGTCGAACACCTTCATGACCTCGTCGCCATAGTTGTTGATCACCTTGACCGCGATCTTACCGGTCTCCGGCTTCGCGAACGGCTGGGAGATGGTGGCGTTCAGTGACTCCCACGCTTCGGCGTCGATCTCGGCCTTCAGGGCCGTTTTGAGTTGCTTATAGGGGTTGGTGCTTCCGGTGAAGTAGCAGTGCCGAACGAAGAACGACTCCTCGTTGTAGTCGGTGTCCACCATCCACAGCGCGATCTGGCTTGTGTCATTGCTGCGGATCTCGCCGGTGGTGGGGTCGAAGACGTCCACCCCGTTGAGCCGCACGACGACGCCTTCCTCAGTGTCCTCGACGTCGATGTCGGGCTCACCGAAAACGGTGAACAGGTTGCCGGCCCCGGTCTTCTTGAGCTCCTCACCCATGAGTAGATCCGAGTTCATCCGCACCATGAGCACTGGGATACGCCCGAGCCTGCGGGTGGCCTCCACACTGGCGAAGCCCTCATCGGAGGCTTCCACGGTCACGCCATCGCCCTCGGTCACTCCGGTGACCTGGGCGTCGAACGCGAAGCCGAGCACGCACAGCAGGTCAACCCCGTCGGCCTTGATCGCCTCACGGGCGGCCTTCTTCACGAACAACGGGCTCACCGTCCCGTACTGCGGACCGATCGCCAGCGCCACCCGAGACTCCGTGCCCTCTGCGCCCGGTTCGGTTCGTTCGCCGATCGCCTGGATGTACTCGCCCGCGTAGCTCTCGAACGAGGCGAAGGTGATCCGCTCCTTGCGTCGGCCGTTCTGGATGCCCGCCTTGGCCAGGTTGTCCAGGATCGACTGTTCAAAGTTGGGGGCGTCAGCTTCCTTCGCCGCCGAGATTTCACTCGCTGACTCTTCCGGTCCACCTGCGAACGCCAGCGAGCGGTGTGGGCTCAGCGACTCCACCGTGAACGGCCCGGCGACCCGGATCTTCTTCTTGTCCTCGTACGGCTTGTCGTAGAGAAGCTCGTAGTCGGCGTGTCGCCGAATCGCCGCGTCGATCTCTTCGCGACTCATCCCCTCCCGGATGTCGGGGTTGTTCGCGATCGACTGCAAGGTGATGTGCAGGGCACGCTCATAGACGAAACCGTGTCGGATGTCGTTCGTGAATTTCTGACGCGGCAGCGGCTTCTCGGCAAGCGCCTCCTCCTTCGCGTGCCCCTCAACGGAGTCGGAGATGAGATACCAGGGGTATTTCGCTCCCATCACCCGCTGGCGGGCCAGAGCCAGAGCGACCCGGGAAGTGTCGATGGTGATCCATCGACGGCCCCACTGCTCGGCAACGTGTGCCGTGGTTCCGCTACCGCAGGTTGGATCGAGGACGAGATCACCGGGATCAGTAGCCAGCAACATGCAGCGTTCGACTACCTTGGTGTTAGTTTGAACTACATAAAGCTTGTCGTCCGTGAAGTTCCCGGTTCCCGTATCGGTCCAAAAATTGGTACGAGCCTGAAATGGAAAGTCTTCTGCGTATCTACGATAGCGGATGCTGTTGCTCGCCACGTGGATGCGCCCTGCCCATGCCAGCCTATTCATTCCGTCGGGATAGCTGGCTTTCCAATGCGAGGTGGATTTAGGCAGATAAGTCGCGCCCGAGTACTTGAAGGGCTGAGGCTTATCCGAGGGCCCTTGGGACTGCAAATTATCGGGCGCGTAAATCCTGGCATCAGCAGGCAGGCCGTCGACCGTCTCCCCGCGCCTGAGCCCTCGGTATGTTCCGTCAGGAAACTCAGCCCATCGGTATGCCTTTCGGTCGACTGCAGGTTGCCACAGAGGACGGGATTTGAGTTTTGTGATTTCCTTGGCATACCAAATGATGTAATCACCATTTCGACCCAATGAGGTCGATTGGGTGAATCCACTCGTTGTAGCGAAGCTGATAAGGGATGCGAAGTTGTTGGAGCCGAAGACTTCATCCATTATGGAACGGACCAGGTGTACGTTCTCGTCGCTGATCTGGACGAAGCATGATCCTGACTCTGTGAGCATCTCCCGGGCGACACGCAGCCTATCGCGCAGATACGACAGGTAGGAGTGAATCCCCAGCTCCCACGTGTCTCGGAACGCCTTGATCTGCTCGGCTTCCCGTGCTGCGTCCTCCAGTTTGCCGTCCCGAACCGTGCGGTCACGCGCCGACACCTGCCAGTTCGACCCGAACTTGATCCCGTACGGCGGGTCAATGTAGATCATCTGGACCTTGCCGCGCAGGTGTTCCCGCTCGGCGAGAGAGGACATGACCTGCAGCGAGTCACCAAGGATCATGCGGTTCGACCAGTTAGCGGTATGCCGGTAGAAATCCACCTGGTCGAGTTCGTCCAGGCCGTCGAAGTCGTCGAAGAGTGTGAGCTCGGGCTCCTCGTCGGGTCGCTCAGCGGTGCGGCGGAGGTTCCCGATGAGGACTCGGGGGTCGATCTTCTCCTGGATGTAGATCGGTGGGGCGTCCACCACGAGGTCGTTGTCGTCGCTACCCTGCTCGCCGGCCTCCGGGTACTTGCCACGCCAGACGAGCTGGGGGTCGAGGGTCTCGTCCCGGTCGTAGCGGACCTTGCGAACCTCTTCGAGAACCGGATCCACGAAGTCATGGGCGTCGGCGGTGGGGATGTTGGTCCGCTTGTCGTCGTGCTTGATGGCGTCGACGGGGGTCGGTCCCTGCGAGGTCTTTTTACGCGCCACCAGCGCTCCTCATCTGCATGTCGTAGTCGAGCAGGTCCGGGTCACCGATGATCGGCTTATCGCCGTAGAGCAGTTGGATCGCCTCGGCCAGTCGTGCCTTGAACGAGAGGGGATCGGTCATCTCGACATAGCCCCAACGGCCGAAACCGCCATGGTTGTTCACCGCAACACACCAGGAGTCCCGGGCTGTAGCGGCCTTGGCCCGAGTCGGCCCGGGACTCTTCTGACTGCCGGAGACCTCCACGATCAGGTAGCGGTCGAAGTCTTCATCGTCTGAGCGGTGAAGCCGGACCAGGAAATCCGGCACGTAGGAGTGGGATCGACCCCCATGCACGTAGGGGATGGAGAAACCGAGGTGGTCGTTCTTCACATAGGCCACGACGTTCGGGTTCAGCTCCAGCTCGCTCGCGAGCAACTGCTCCCAGGTGTTACCGAGCACTCCGTCCAGGGTCACGTGCGAGACCTCGGACTTCTCCGTCGACACCGTGGCCTTGCGAGTATGAAAGTAGACCCCTTCGGTCGAGCCCTGGGGGTCGAATCTGTTCAGCATCGGCCGTAGACGGATCCGTCGCTCGCCGCTGAAGCGAATGATCGCGTGCCAGATCTGCTCAGCGGCCTGGGCCTGCGCCTGTGTGATGGTCATCAGGGGGCCGAGGCTGTAGCCCTTGTCGACCGTCACCCGGTGGTCGATCCACTCCCTGCAGATCTCGACAAGTTTGGGGAACAGCCAGGGACGCTTGTCGTCGGCGGTGTTGACATGGATATCGAGGACGCGCTTGGCGAGCGCGAAGGCCACCTCCTGGCGCCGATAGGTGCGGTCCTCACTCGTGTCGTGCTCGCCCTCGCCGACGACCCCTTGCAGCTCCACCCAGCTGGGCACTGTGTCCGGTCCGATCTCGAAGACCGGAGCGGAGTCGAGATCCAGATCGATCTCCTCGTCGGGGAGTTCGGCCCGGTAACCGTCGAGCTTGGGGAAGGTGATCCGGAGGTGCTCCCGGCCTTCCAGAGCTCGGACCTCCTGGACCGGTTTGGGGGGTAGAGGATCCTTGGCCGGCTTGTCCGAGGGGATGAACTGGAAGGGGATTCCGTAGACGTTGGCGTACTCCGGTTCGAAGAAACCCTCGTCGTTGACCGCGTAGGAGCGACGCCGCAGTCCTCGGCCTACCACCTGCTCGCACAGCAGTTGGCTGCGGAAGGGGCGGATGCCCAGGATATGGGTGACGGTGTTGGCGTCCCATCCCTCGGTCAGCATGGACACGCTGACCACGCACCGGACCTGCTCGCCGAGCCGCCCCTTCTTGCCGACGGTGTTCATCACCTCGCGCAGGAGTTCTTCCTCGGTGATCTTCTCAACGTCGGCGCCCGGGTAGCGGCGGCGGTACTCCGCCTGGAAGGCGGCGATCTCGGCGGCTGCGGCCTGCTTGAAGTCCTTCTTCAGGCCTTCGCCGGATTCGAGCGCCCGGGAGTCGATGAGGATCGTGCGCGGTCGGGCCAACGGCTTACCGTCGACCACGTTGCTGAGCAGCTCCAGATTGCCGGGAGTGTGCGCCACGACCTCGTCGTCCTCCACGGCCTCCCGGCCGGCGATCCACTCGTAGACGAGCCTGCTCACCGTGGTGTTGGGGCAGACCACGATGAAGACCGGCGGAGGTTCGCCGTGCTGTTGCAGCGAAGTCTCCCAGTGTTGGAAGGCCTTCGTGTAGCTGCGGTGCAGGCTGTGCAGCGCGCCTTCCAGCTCGGGCTCGGGGAGCCAGTCCTTCACCGTGTTCTTCGGCGCCCTCTTCGGCAGCTTGTCGCCGACGAAGTCCCACAGTCGCAGGTAGGTGACGAGCTTGTGACGCGCGTCGTCGTCCACCGGCGTGCGGGGGACTTTGACGATGCCCGACTCGATCGCGTCCATCAGCGAGAAGTCGCTGACAGTCCAGGGGAAGATGTAGCCCTCGCTGTAGCCCGAGCCCTTGAGGTAGAACGGTGTGGCCGAGAGGTCGACGATCTGCTTGATCCCGGCGTGCCTGGCCACCGCCTGCAGGCCGCGGAACCAGACCCGGGCCTCTTCGTTGGCCGCCTGCTCTTCCTTGTCGAGCTTGGTGTCCTGCTCTGCGGCGGACAGCGGCTTGTCCTGGTAGCAGTGGTGGGCCTCGTCATTGAAGACGATGACCTGCTGCTTGCCCGAACCGCCCAGGTCACGGAGCACCCGGCTCACCATGGCCTTCGGGGTCTCCTTGAACGCATCCTCCTTGCGGTCGCCCTTGAGCAGCAGGCGGGTGTTGCGGGCGATGCCCTGGATCTCCTTGGCGTCCTTGAGTTGGAAGGCGTGGTAGTTGGTGATCGCTATCCGGGCATGGGCCAGGCCGCCCTTGAGATCCGCCGGGATCAGGTCGCGCTGGTCGTAGTAGTTCTCCGGCTCCTCAGGAAGCAGAACGCGCAGGCGGTCTCGGATCGTGATTCCGGGCGTGACCACCAGGAACCGGCTGGTGAACCGCGCGTCACGTGGGGACTGCACCTTGTTCAGTGTCTGCCAGGCGATCAACATCGCCATCACGACCGTCTTACCGGTACCCGTGGCCATCTTCAGCGCGACACGGGGCAGACCGGAGTTGTGCGCCTCGTTCTCGGGCTCCAGGCGCCTGCGCCAGTCGGTGTAGCCGTGGCGACCGGCGACCTCGACGAGGAAGATCGCGGTCTCCGCCGCCTCGCGCTGACAGAACAGTACGCGGTTGTCCCGGTCAGGGTCGGCCCAGTGCTGCAGTAGCTTGCGGCTGATCGGGGTGACGCCTGAGTACTCGCCACCGCGCCGCCACCGGGCGACCTCTCGGCGCAGGTCATTGATCAGGGTGTTGCGTTCTCGGCGCTCGCCGGTGGTGTCGAAGTCGAGCTCGATCTGGTCGGCGCCCTGCTTCCCCTTCTTGGACACCGCGATGGGGATGAACGACTCGCTGGGCCGCCGTCCCTCTCGGACCTCACCCGTCGGGCCCTGCGGACCGATCTCGTAGTAGCGATCCGGCTGCTCATACGGTGAATTGAGGATCGGGTTCTCGATCACTTCCGTCATACGCGCGCCGCCCACTCCCTCGACATCGGTGCCATACTAACGAGATTTGGAAACTGAGAAGAATCGGGAGTTGGGCCCTCAAGCCAGGATCAACGCCGCCATCTTCATAGCAGAGGCGCGAGGCCGCCGGGCAGGAAGGCGGGCGACCTTGTGTGGGGCGGGCGCAAGGTTCATCTCCCCGGGCCCTGTGAGACGGGGTGAACGCCAGAGGCCCCACTGCCACCCAGGTCGTGACTGCCCGCTCCAGACACGGCGTCGATCTGCCAGGACCAACGGCGGACGACACTACGGCCTCGGCCCGTGGCACCTACGGTCAGGATACGAATCGGCGTGCCTGTCCGCAGTGCTTGTTGGCCGGTATCCTTTCGGCGTCGTCTGCTCCAGGGGCCGATCCTCGTCCAAGCTCGCATCGCTCCAGGCGGAACGTTGACGCCGACCCTTGAAGCAGGAGCCCGCCCCCACCCCCGGCTCAGGAAGTCCAGCTCATGCGCACCCTCGACGTAGTCAGCGCCGACGGCGTCCCGCTCGAAGCGGTCCTGCACCCTTCCAAAGGAGACCGCTCGAAGGGCACCGTTGTCCAGGCCCACGGCATCACCGTCGACAAGGACGAGGGCGGTATGTTCGTCCGCTTGGCCGACACCCTGTCCGACAAGGGATTCAACGTCGTTCGGTTCTCCTACCGGGGACACGGAAAGAGTGGTGGGACGCCCCGCGGTGTGACCGTCGCTGGCGAGATGTTGGACCTCCAGTCGGTCATCGAGCACGCTCTGGGCACCTGGCCCGAACCGTTCTCCGTTCTGGCCGCGAGCTTCGGGGCCGTGTCCTCTTCACTCCTGCTTCCTGTACTCGGCGACCGGATCGACTCCCTCGTCCTGTGGAACCCCGTACTCGATCTGAAGCACACCTTCCTCAACCCAGAGCTCCCCTGGGGAGTAGAGAACTTCGGTCCTGACCAACAGCGGGAGTTGGGCGCCAGCGGTCAGTTGTTGATCGACGGCGAGTTTCCCATCGGCCCGATCATGTGGCGCGAGTTCAGCCTGTACGACCCCCTCGGCGCCTACACGTCATCCCACGTTCCCTCGCTTGTGGTCCACGGAGACCAGGACAGCTACGTGTCCTATGACATCGCCAGGGCCGTTGCCTCCCCCCGGGCCGACACGGACTTCCACACGGTGCAGGGGTCCGACCACGGTTTCGATTCCACCGAGCGGGAGGACGAGGCGATCCGGGTCTCGGTGGACTGGCTCAACACACGGGCACAGCGGTCCTGATGACGCCGCAGAACCTGCACGGGCTTGTCAAGGCGGCCGACGGCTGCCTCGTCGGCGAGCAATGCGCGATCGGCACACCCAAGGAGGCCCGACTGCGCGCCTTCCAACAGGGAGAGCCTGTCGATCCGGGCTCTCCGGTCCGGATCGGGGAGAAGTGTCTGATCCTGAACCAGGTCGTCATCTACGAGGGCGTGTCCATCGCCGACGGTTGCATGCTCGAGGACCGCACCCGCGTCGGGTACGGAACCTCCATCGGACCAGACAGTCGCCTCATCTACGGTGCCTACGTCTGCGACCGGGTGACGATCGGCGCTCGGGGGAGGATCGCCGGTTTCGTGTGCGACGCGGCGGTCATCGGCGACGACTGCACCATGATGGGCGACCTCGTACACGAGTACACCCGGCCGCACGAGGGGTGGTGGGACGTGGACGAACCATCACCGCGTGTCCATGACGAATCGGTGATCGGGTACGGGGCGAAGGTCGTGGGAGGCGTGACCATCGGTCCCCGAAGCTACGTCGCGGCCGGTGCCACCATCACCCGTGACGTCCCCGCGGAACACGTTGCCATCGGCGCCAACAACTTCACCCCGATCCGGGACTGGCCGGGGAAGCGGCTGCGGGAGCTCATCCGCCACTGGTCAGGAACCTCCGGGAGCTGACCAGGTCGAAGCTTCCTTGTCCACGAAGGGCGATTCCTCTGTGTCGCTGCCCGCCACGTCCTTCGGGAGTTGGGTCACCAAGGGTGGTTCGAAGGCGAGCGCGTTCACGCGCCGGGGGAAGCGCGCGCGTACGTCGAGGCGCTCGTGGTCCGTGTAGAGCGCGGGGAGGAACTCGTCGACCGGCACGACGGCGTCACCCAGCCTCGCGTCCAGGACGTGCTTGAGCCCCGAGCGGGTCAGCAGATAGCCGTAGGTGCAGTGGCTGTACCCGGGGACGACGAATCTGGCCACGGAGCTGGGCGTGTCTGGACGAAGGTGAACCCGGCCCAGGTACAGGAGATCGAACGGGATCTCGGCCGTCTCCAGCCTCTCCAACCCCTCTACCAACCTGCTGAGGAAGTCCTCACCGATCACGGCGTCGTCCTCGAGCACCAGTACGTATGGCTCCGCCCCCGCTGTCTCGGCGTCCTCCCAGCACGCCAGGTGGGCGAGCGAGCACCCGACCTCTCCGAACTTCAGCGGCCGGGACCACCAGGGGTTGTCCGACGCGATCCGCCAGGGGAAGAGCCGGTGCCCCCGCCGAGCGATGTCCTCCCTGGTGAGTGAGAGGCCGTCGAAGGGTCCGTCCCGGTCCGAGGTGAAGAGCGCACCCAACTGTTCAGGGAGGAGCCGTTCCATCCGCTTCCTGCGGTCAGCTCGCCGCCGCAGGTTCACCACGTACGTGCGTATGTCAGTGTGATCTACCACTTCGCCTCTCAAGAGTCCGTGAGGATTCCCTCGTACCGCTGGCTGTTGTCGACCAGCACCTCGAAGGGGGAGTTGTTCGTCCGCGCCATCAGCACCAGCGGTCCGACGGCGGCCAAGTCGACGGTATCGGTGAGGCCGCCGATCCGACGCGCCTCGGAGACGAGGACGAAGTCGTCATCCCCGACCGTGTCAGTCACGTACCTGAGGTTGCGCGCACTCTGCGGGCCGTGCAGGAAGAGCTTGGCGGCTCCGAGGACACCAAGGGTCAGGCAACCTCCCAGGAGGTACACGACGGTCCCCTGGGTGAGGGTGAGCCGTGACAGGACCGCCAGATCCTCCAGCAGGTCCTTCTCCGGGCTCCACACCGGACCCATGACCGGCTGCCCCAACTGGGGGATGACGAGGGGATCGTCCTCACCGAGGACATGCGGTTCGAAGTAGAAGGGCAGCTGCGGGAGGAACTCCCGGTACTTCGCGTTCCACGGTGGCCCGCCGATGACGATGAGCGTGTCCGCGTTGGCGTCGTGGTACTCGGACGGAGCGAAGTCGCGGACGGTCACATCGGGGCAGATCCCGGCGAGGCCCGTCTTGACGTGGATCAGGGTGTCCAGGTCGGCGAACTTCGCGTAGCGCAGATAGTTCCGATCCGAGGGTGACGCGAAGTAGGGCCTCTCCTCCTCGGGGATCTCTGAGCAGACGATGTCTATCCGCCCTTGGGGGTGAGCGTTCCAGAATTTCTGGAAATCGCTGGCCAGGGCGTCCTGCTCTTTCTTCTTAGTTGGCCATCGAGACTCGGTGTAGTTCGAGGTGGCGACAGGGGATCCGGAGAGCACTTGTACCGCCAGGGCCTGGAAGGCCCGTTCCGACTTTCTCCTGATCGTCTTCGACGCATACCCGAGGTGCGAGGCGAGGGATTCCTGGCGCCCGGTCAGCGTCGGGTGATTGTGCTCCTGGGTGAGGTTCAGATCCACTTCCGCGAAGACCCTCAACCCGTCGTCCAGCATCACGACAGCAGAGGCGATCGCTTGGACCAGGCCCATGATCTGGTCCGCACTCATCTCTTCGTCCGGGGCTACCGGGGCACCGAGTAGGTGGGATCGCAGTTCGGGTCCAAGGCCGGTGACCGCAGGTGGATTGCCGAGAGCTGTCCCCTTTCGCAGCGTTTTGAGCTCGTTCGCAACGAAATCCACGGTGAGGTTCGGGGGGTTGGCCAACACCTGTCCAGTTTATGTCCAGCGTCGTGCTGGGTGTCCAAGGATTGGGTGGTGAATGGGGTGGTTGCACCCCGCTCGGTCCGAGAGCATTCGAGGAGCTTGGCGGGGCAACCCGCGAGCGATGACTGCCCAAGCGTGGGGTCGAGTAATGAACGAGGTGGGGGAATCCGTGGACGAGATCGTCAAGCAGAGTGCCCGTGCGCTCCTGTTCGACAACGAGGGGCGCCTGGTCCTCATCAAGCGCGTCAAGCCCGGCCAGGAGCCCTACTGGGTCGCCGTGGGAGGCGGACTGGAACCCGAGGACCGCGATGTTGAGGCCGCCCTGCACCGCGAGGTGTCTGAGGAACTCGGTGGTCGGATCGACCATGCCCGCCAAGTCCTCCTCATCACCGACGACCTTCCCGACGGCATCGGCCTCCAACACGTCTACGCCGCCCGACTGACCTCCATGGACCTGGCCCATCGCACGGGCGCGGAGTTCACCGAACCCGGACGCGGTACCTACGAGGTGGTCAGTGTCGTCGCTACACAGGACGCGCTGTCACAGATCCGTCTCCTCCCGCCCCAACTCGCTGAGTTCACACAGGCGAACATCCGTGGGTTGCTGGTGCTCGTGGAGGAGCAGGACAAACCTGGTGAGGCGGGCGATGCGTCGTGACCGACTTCGTCAGCCTCAACGGTCCCGACAACAGCGGCAAGTCGACGCAGGTCCGCATGCTGGCCGAGTCCTGGGACGGTTTCTGCGACCTGGGGCCCGTCCACCGGCACGACCCCGCCGCCTGGTCCCGAGTCGCCGGGCCGGGGTTCGGCACCTGGTGGTTCACCACCTCCACGACGGAGGAACTCACGCACCTGCTGTTCTCCAGCCACGAAGCCCGCTCCCGGGCACGCCCTCCCGATCGGATCGGCCTGCTCGACCGTGGTTGGCACATGCTTCTCGCGACGGCCATCGCGACATGCGCGGTCAAGGAGTCGCGATCCATCGAGTCGGCTTGGAGCCGCGTTCTCGCCCTGGTGGGTGCCGAGGTGCCCCACCCGGCGGAGATCCCCATCCTGCTGGTGCCCTCACTCGACGCCGAATGCAGCATCGCCGTCGCCCAGCAGCGGGAGGGGCGCCCGTGGACCGGCGTCTACCTCGACTATCAGCGGCACCTGCACCGCGTTCTCCTGCGTATGGCGCGCCAAGGAGTGTTCGCCGAGGTCGTGTCCGGCCCCTCCCACGACATCGACGCGACGCATGCCCTTGTCCGTCGCACCCTCATCGCGCACGGCGTTGGTATCCCCTCGACCCCCTACCTCGCGAAGGACGGAAGACCCTCGTGACCCCACACAGCTTCGATCTCAGTGACCCTCTTGACCCGCTGCTCTCCCTGCTCCCGCCCAAGGAGCGCCCCCGAGTCGACGAGGCCGTTGACGGCCTCCACCACACGAACCACCGCCTGTGGCTGGCTGAGGACGGAGTGCGCATCGATCCGGACGACGCGGTACGGATCGCCGACGGCAAGCGCGTTATCGACCAACTCAACATGGACCGTGTCCGCTTCGCCGAACGCCTCGATGAGCTGATCGGCGCCGCGTGCCCGCCTGCCGCCATGACCGCTCCGCTTCACACCGAGCCGATCAGTTCGGTGGTCGACCGGCTGTCCGTGACGGTGCTGCGGCTGCACCACACCCAACGGGCGGCGGTCGGCGATCCGAGCATCGGCTCGCGAGTGGTGGGAGTCCAAGAGCAGGTCCACGATCTGCGTGAGGCACTCACCCTCCTGGCTGCGGACGTCGCGGCCGGTCGAAGGCGGCTGCCCAGCGGAAAGCGGTTCAAGCTCTACGGAACGACGCCCCGCACCGACACCCACCCGGCTCCGAGCCCCCATCTGCCACGGGTCATCGCCCTGGGTGGCCTGAGCGAATGCGGCAAGAGCACCTCGGGGATCTTCCTGAACCGTGACGAGGGGGCCGCGCGGTTCAAGATCGGCTACCTGTTGACCCAGGCCGCCGCCCGACGTGGACTCGCCGATCCCTATGCCCTGTCGCCGACGCGGCAGGCGGAGTTGCTCCTGGACGAACTCAATCGGTTCGCCGACGCCCATCCGGACATCGACCTGATCACCATCGAGTCCGTGCACAGAGCCGAGTCGATCGCGGCGCTCAAGGCGATGATGGGCGAGCTGCTGCGCGTGGTCTATGTCGATGTCCCGCTCAACGTCCGTCTGGCGCGCTCGGGAGGCGACAGGCGGGCGCTGGAGGAGAAGGACCGGGTCAAGACTGATCGCGGCGCGCATCGGATTCCCGCCAATGAGGTCGTGGACAACTCGGGCAGCGTGACCCGGCTGCACGGAAACCTTCGGCGCCTGGCCAGCCCCGCCGTCAGCACCCGACTGAAGACCATTGCGCCCGAGGACCTCCGGCTGCCCTCCACCGTGCGGGCGGCGACGTCCCGGCTTGTCGACTCCCTGTCCGCCCTCTTCGGGGAGAAGTGCCTGGTCGCGTTGACGGGAAGCGCGGTCCACGGTGGCTGGCGCGAAGGCTGGTCGGACATCGACCTGCTCGTCATCACCGAGGGCGAACACGGAGTCAGGACGTCCCGGGCGGTCGAGGAGTACCGGGCGGCGCTTGAGGAACTCGGTGGCATCCACCTCGGTGCGACGATCCTGCCGCTCGTCGAAGCGCAGGTCCGCCGACTCCCCAACCGGGTGCTCGCGGCGCTGGTCATGCTCCAGGAAGGCGCTCCCGCTCTCCTGACCGGTCCCGGCCTGCGGCTCCCGGTGATCACGAGGCGGGAGGTGGAGCGCGGTACCCCCACCGCTCTGGCTGAGGCGGTCGCCACCACTCGCAGGCTGCGCCACGACCCGGGACGCGGGGGGATCCGCCCCCTGTACAAGCACCTGATCCTGATCTGTCGACTCCTGCTCAGGGAGCAGTCGGTGTGGGTGAACGGCAACGACGACATCCTGTCCGAAGCCCAGCGTCTCCTGTCTGGACTGGGCCCCCTCGACCTCCCATCCCTGCCTGAGGTCATCGCCGCCCACCGGAACGGCACAGACCGGGCCGCGGTGCTCGGAGCGATCGAAGCGGCCGTGGACCGGCTGCTCGCCTGGCACCGCCGACAGTGCGCCGCCTGACAACCAACGACAAGGAAGGGAACGACATGGAAGCGGTCGCCCAGGACGCCGACTTTCGCGCCGAGGTCGTCACCCGATTGGACGCTGGGCCCAGCAGCCGACCCGAGCGGGTGATGCACGATCTCGACGGCACCCGAGCAGCGGTCCCACCCGCCGACCTCACCAACGCCGGACGGTCGCTGTGGAAACGCCTTCTCCACGAGGCCCCCGCGGTGACGGACGTCGACGCGGTCCTCGGCCTGGACGCGGGCGGCATCGTCCCCGCGCTGGCCCTCAGCCTGGCCTCCGGACTCCCGTACAAACTCGCGTGGAAGGTGCGCGTGCCCCTCCCCGGAGTAGTCCACTTCGTCGAGGGGCACGCCAACCGGCCGAACGTGTTCGCCTACGGGATCGCCCCTGGACAGAGCTACGTCCTGGTCGACGACGAGGTGACGACCGGCGTCACCCTCGTCAACCTCGCCCAAGCCCTGCGGGGGCACGGGGCACATCCGGTGGCCGCGGTGTGCCTGGCCGAGGACACCCGCTACCAGGCCAGGTCAGTCATCGAGGAACTCGGGCTCCCCCTGGTCTCCCTCACCCGGATCGGAAGCGCCTGATGATCGCGGACCTCTCCTCGGTCACCCGTCACTGGGGAAGCACCGTCTACACCTCCGAGCAGGTGATCAGCGTTCCGCTCGGCTATGACCGCGAGGCGACTCCTGTCGGCGAACCGCTTCCCGGTCATCCCGACCACCACCTACGGCGAGCCCTGGAGCGGTGCGGGCAGGTCGTGGTGGCCTTCGACGGCAAGCTGGGGGACTCCCTGCTCGCCTTCGGCACGGTCACCGCGGTCACCGACGCGCTCGCCCTGTTCGGCCGGAGCGTCCCTCTCACCACGCTGGGCCGGTACGGTCGCCTTTATCCGACGAGGAAGGCGACTGGTTCGTCAGCTCCCTCTCCCCGGTTCATCGTCGGCGATGAACCGGGGGTGGCACTGGCCCGACCGGCGGACAATGACCATGTCCTGCTCTGCCGACCGGAGCAGGCGCACTGCCGCAGTGACGGCCGGCACGTCTACCCCTTCCTGCCCGCGCGCTACTACCTGGCGCTCGAAGAGCGCGTTGGACTCCGCCTTCCTGGTGGCCCGCCGTTCCTGCCGTCCCCGCAGAGCGACACCGCCGTCTCTGACGGAGAGACACTGACGATCGCCGCCATCACCGCGACGAGCTGGCCGGGACGTAAGGACTACGGGGCCGAGCGGTTCACCACGGCCGCGCGGATCATCGGCCAAGCGACCGGCCGCAGAGTGCGGCTCCACCTCGTGTCCGGCCGCGATGAGACAGCGCATCGACCCTGGAACTCGGACCCTGTGCGGGTGGAGCCGGTCGCTGGTGCTGATCTCGAAGCGCTCGCCGCTCTGTTCGCCCGCTGTGACCTCGTCCTGGGAAACGACACCGGCCTCACCCACCTCGCCGCGTTCGTCTCCTCCAAGGCAGAGGTCATCGGGCTCTACGGGCGGCACTCCCACAGCAAGTGGCGCACCGGGCTCGACCACCACCACGCTCTGGCCACACCCTTCTCCGAACGCATGCACCGCTGGGACATGTGCCCAGTCCGTGACGGCCTGGACGAGAGCGACACCGAGCGGCGAACACCGCTGTCCGCGATCACTCCCGACACCCTCGCCGACACCGCCGTCCTCGCCTTGGACCGCGGGCACGCATGAGGACGCCGAACCCGCTCCCACGTATCGGAGCCCCGCTCAGGTTCTCCCGCAACCGGCTCTACCCGATCGACACGCGACGACGACGCCTCATCGCCAAGTGCATGCCCGACCACAACGAGGCCCGCGCCGAAATCCTCGGCCACCAGCTCCTTCGCGACTGGTATCCAGTGCCCGCCCTGCACCACCACGTCCGACTTCCCGGCCGCACCGTCCTGGTCTACGAACGGCTGCCCGTGGACACCAACCGAGGGCTGCTGCTGGACCTGCTCAACACGCCGGACGACGGCGACCACTCGATCCTGGACGCGTACATGCGTCAGATGACGAGCACCTACCTGAGTGTCTTCACCGAGACGGCAGAGCTGAGCCCTTCCTCCACGGTGGTCGGCAAGCTCTACCGGGACCGGGCACTACCCGGCGGTCGGCTCGACCACTACTACGCCCACAACGACATCCCCCTCACCGAGGTCCAGGACGGGCCGAGACTCAGCGACCTCGCGCGGACAGGGCTGTACGTCAACGGACGCCACTACCAATTCGACTGGGACGGAACGCTCTCCTGGCTGCGCGACGCGTTCGACACCCCCGTCTGGAGCGCGATCAGCCAGGGCGATCCGACCGACGTCAACCTCGCCGTCCCCCTGGCCTGGCTGGACTACGACACCGCTGGCCGCAACGCCATCGCGGGCGAGATCGCCAACTTCAGCTTCTACACCGCCGTACTCGGAGGCTGGCTGGTCCCCACCCTCAACCCGCAGGCGTTCACCCAACACCCCGCCACGTTCGACCGACTCGCCGCGAACACGCCACGTGTCAGCGCCCACCCGCATGCGGGCACCCTGCACATCCGGTTCACCGACCGGCTAACCCACGCGCGACGGCTCGCCCTGTCCCGCTACTGGGAACTGCTCGTCCGACCCCTCGCCGCCCGCTACTTCCCTGGAGGAGCCCTCGCCGAGGCGCTGCGCCCCTACCTGGCGATGCGGATCATCGGCGTGTTCGACCTTGCCTGGCTGCCCTTGGAGCAGCGGCTGTACCTGCTCGCCAAGCTCGCGCTGTGCATGGCGCCCGACTTCTCCCCCACACGATTCTTCGACCTGGCGGAGTCCTCATGTCCTACTCGTTGAACGACCGTCTGGCACTGGTGACCGGAGCCACCGGAGGAATCGGATCGGCCATCGCCCGTGCTCTCACGGAGTCCGGGGCCCGCGTCGCGCTGGCCCACTTTGACACCGCCGACGAGGCCAGGGCACTCGCCCAGGAGATCGCGGATGCGGGAGGAGCCGCGGAGGTCTTCGACGCGGATCTGCGTTCACCCACCGCACCAGCGGAACTTTACGCACACGTGCAGGGCAGGATGGGGTCGCCCGGCATCCTCGTCACCGCGGCTGGCGACTATCCCCGAACACCACACGCGAACCTCGGACGAGAACGCTGGGACGCATGCCTGGCCCTCAACCTGACCGCCCACCACCTACTCGCGCAGGCCGCCGCGCCCGCGATGATCGCCCAGCACTACGGCCGCATCATCACGGTCGGCAGTGTCCTCGCCTCCACTGGGAGGCATGATCTGGCCGACTACATCGCGGCGAAAGCCGGACTCGAAGGACTCACCCGCGCGCTCGCCCGCGAACTCGGCAAGCACGAGATCACCGTGAACTGCGTGGCCCCGGGCTCCATCCAGGTACCCGCCGAGGAACAGGTCGTTCCCGACCCCGACGCCATGGAGAAGCGCCAACTGGTCCGACAGTGCGTACGACGCCGTGGCCGTCCCGAGGACGTCGCCTCCGCTGTGGCCTTCCTCGCCAGCGACGAAGCCGGATTCATCACCGGTCAAACCCTGCGGGTGGACGGAGGATGGGTCCTTGGCTGACGTCTACCTCATGCGCCATGCGCACTACGTCGGACACCGTCCGGGGTACCACGCTCCCGATGACGCGGAACTCTCCCCGCAGGGCCGACGAGACACGATCACGGCGGTCCAGCGAATGCCCGCCGTGGTCGGCATCGTGTCCAGCCCGCTGCGTCGCGCACGCCAGACTGCCGAACTCCTGGCTGAGCACTCCGGGATTCCCCTGCTGGGCGTCCTTCCTGATCTTCGCGAATGGCGGAGCCCCACAGCGGTCCAAGGCATCCCTCCGGAGGAATTTCCCGCCGACTACGTCGCCTGGCGGGCGAAGCGCCTCGTGGATCCAGCGAGCAGGTACGAAGACGGTGAGTCCCTGAAGGAACTCGGTGACAGGGCGGCACGGGTCCGAGATCAGCTCATCGCTCTGGCTGGCAGCGAAGGACCCGTGCTCGTGGTCGCCCACAAGATCCAGCTCCGAGTGCTGACGGCCCCTGAGGCACCCACGGCAGCATTCGATCCAGCGGTACGAGACGAGTGGCCTTTCCTAGGACTCCGTGCCTTGAAGTGAGACCATCGAGTTCTGCCCTCACCAACCCCTCCCACAAGGACATACGTCATGACCAGCCTCATCACTGTTGGCCTGCTGCATCCCGGCCAGATGGGTGCCGCTGTCGGGCACGAGCTCACCAAGGCCGGTGTCCGTGTTCTGTGGTGCCCTATTGGGCGAAGTGACGCGAGTGTTCAGCGTGCCGAGGAAGCCGGACTCGACGCCGTTCCCGAGCTCGGCTCGCTCCTGGAGCGTTCGTCCGTGGCGATCTCCCTGTGTCCACCGGCCGCTGCTGAGGAGACGGCCGTTGCGATCAGGGAGGCGGGTTTCTCGGGGCTTTTCGTCGAGGCCAACGCCATCAGCCCTGACCGTGCGGAACGGATCGCCGCCGACATGGCCGCTCACGGGGCCCGCACCGTGGACGGATGCGTTATCGGCCCGCCGCCCGGGGGCACCGTCGCCACGCATCTCTATCTCTCAGGCGAAGAGGCGGAGTTGGCGGCGGTCAAGGATCTGTTCGCTGGTACGGCTGTGGTCCCGATCCAGATGGAGGGAGCGGTGGGGGCTGCCTCAGCTCTGAAGATGGCCTACGGCTCTTACCAGAAGGCCGCGTGTGCCCTGGCCGGGGTCGCCCAAGCGCTGGGTCGTGCCCACGGGGTGGACCAACACCTGACCGCGGAGGCACGACGGCTGGCGAAGTCCCCGCTGGCCACCCCGGAGTACCTGACCGGGGTGGCGGCCAAGGCGTGGCGCTGGGCACCGGAGATGCGTGAGGTGGCCCAGAGCCTCGCCGAGGTAGGGCTTCCCCAGGAGATGGCTGAGGCCGCCGCCACGGTGTTCGACCTGTGGGAGCTGGACAAGGACAACCAGGAGCTGCCGTTGCCGCAGGCCCTGGACCGGCTCAAGCGTGACTGACGAGTACGCCGCGAGGGTCCCCGCTGCGCAGCTCTCCGGCTTCTACCCCGAGTCTGAAGGCTTCCCACTCGTCTCGGTCGTAGACGATGGTGGGGGCAGCGTCGTTGCTGGCCTCGGTCAGGGTGAAGCCACCGTCGGCGGTGAACACCGCGGCCACCTCGCCGACCGAACTCGGCTTCCCGCGTGCGATCGATGAGCAGAACTCGTCCCAGTGCGCGCTGGGGAAGAACAGCGTCGGGCTGGCGTCGCCCAGTTCGTGCTTGCCCACGACGATCCAGTCACCGAAGCGTTTGATCCCGACGCAGGAGCCCTGGCCGCCGGAGAACGTGGACTTCGTGAACAGCTGCTGCGTGACCTCGACCTGGGTGGGGCGGGGTCCGCCCGAGGGGTGAGTCATGATGGCAGCTCCTCCATAACTTTCTTGATGTAGCGCGTGGTCGCGGCCGTGGACATCGCGACGTCCACGATGTGGTTCCACAACTGCTTGTGCCGACGGATCTCGCGCGCCTTGTCGAGGTACAGGTTTCCGCCCTGGCCCTCGATGTAGATCATCTCGGGCTCGTCGGGCTCGAACTCCAGGATGCTGAATGGTCCGCTGAGTCCGGCGTGCGCTCCCACGCTCTCCGGGATCACCTGGATGTTGACATTGGGCTTCCTGGTGAGATCCAGCAGGTGCTGGAGCTGTGCGCGGTGGACCTCCGCGCCGCCGACGGGCCTGCGGATCGCGGCCTCGTCCATGACGACCCACAGGTTCAGGGGGTCAGGATCCCTGTCCAGGATCCGTTGGCGGCGCTTGCGGAACTCGACGAGTCGCTCGACGTCGCTGGCGGGCTCCTGAGGGTTGGTCGCGGTGAGCAGGGGCCGCATGTGGTCTTCGGTCTGGAGCAGGCCCTGGATGAGGTGGGTCTCGTAGACGCGCACGCTCGTGGCGTCCTCCTCGCGGCCGACGTAGATGTCGAACTTCGGTGGCATCACGCTCTCGAACTCGCTGGTCCAGTGACGTGACTTGGCGTCCGCTGCGAGCTGGCGGATCAGCTCGCGTTCCCTGTCGTCATCGACACCGAAGAGCTCGAAGAGGTGGTCGAGTTCGAGCTTGCTGGGCACGGCGTGCCCACCCTCCATGCGGAAGACCTTCGGATCGCCGCAGCCGAGTTCGTTCGCCACCTGCTTGCCCGTGAACCCGGCCTTCGTGCGCTGTTCCTTCAGCCACAGGCCCAACTTGCGCTTGCTGCCGGCCGGGCCACGTGCTCGCGCCACGTTTCTCCCCGTCTTCGTCATCGGTTGCCGGGCAGGCGTGTGTCCGGTGAGGACACCGTGTCTGCGTGGTCACGGGAGTGATGCTACCGAACACTCGGATCGAAGCTTCTTTAGAAAGATTTCCGAGAACGCTTGTGGTCGAAGATTTTCCGTTGCATCATCGAGGTCAAGCGGCGTAGCCGTGCGGTCACGATTGGCGCTGGAAGTTCTGTATGTCCTCTTATGGCCGTTTTGTGGTGCGCCTTGCTTCGAACCGCTGTCACCGAGGAGGTTGAGGTATGAGAAGCCCAAGCAGACCAGACCCTGGACGACCGCCGGACCGAGGTGGGGATCACGTCCCAAGGCCGCGATACGGCCACAGCCAGGACCGGCGGGTGGTGGGTGGGTTGCCGGTCCGCGCCAAGAGCCCTCGGGCCGGGGTGTTCGCCGCGTATTTCGGTGGCACCCCGGAGCAGGTCGGTCGGATCCGGACCTGGTGCGCGGGGGCCACCGGGTTGGGCGAGGAGGCGGCCGCCGTGGTTGAGATGGTCGTCAGCGAGCTCGTGACGAACGCGGTGCGGCATTCGGCGTCGGGCGGCCGGTGTGGACGTGTCAAGGTCACCGTGGAGGTCCTGCCCGGCCAGATCGTCCTGGTCTCCGTGACCGATGACGGGCCGCGAGCTCTGCGGCCGATCACGGTTCCCACCTTGACCACCCACACCAGCGACACCGCCATGTGCGGGCGTGGGCTGCGTCTGGTGGCGGCGCTGGCGGAGAAGTGGTGGTGGACCGGTTTCCGGGGCAGCCCGCTGACCGTGTGGGCGCTGATCGACCCCCACCGCGACCTGGTCGCCTGATCCAAAAGCCGTGTGCCGCGATGGCGGGAAGTGCAGCCCCACGCGGGGCCAATGACACCTGCCCAAGCGGAAAACATGAAAATGCCCCGATCGGTGTTGGAGCACCGAGGCGGGGCGTGATCAACCACCTGACAGCACCAGGAGGATGACCGTGCCACACACTACCGGCCGCCACCGCAGGCGGCACCGAACCCTCGCGGCCCAGCTCTGGGCCCTCGCCGCCGCAGTACTGGCGACAGCACTCGCCTTCGTGTTCGTCCCCGGCCAGCCAAGGCGCGAACCAGTCGCGATCACCCCGCCACCCGAACCGCCCCGACTACCGGCGCCGCGCACCAGTCCAAGCAGTGCGCAGGAGCTGGCAGCTCCGGAGAACGACGACCCCGACGAGACCGGCGGCACACTCGTCCGCCCATACATGCTCCCCCGGCCCCAGGTCCCCCGCCCCCAGATCCCTGAAGGCGACCTCTTGGCGGCGCCGACGAGCGGGGCACCCGACGACCTGGGCGACCTCGCAACCGTCATCCGTACCTATCTCAACACCGTTGGCTGAGGAGAACAGGCCATGAACACGGCCATGCCACTCGCCCACGCCGTGACCTGGTGCGGCCACCGCATCTACACCGCGAACCTCACTCAGGTGAGTCTGATGCCTCGGCTACCTCACCGTGCCGCGGCTGAGTGGGCGGTGTTTCTCCGGCTGGCTCAGTAGACACTCATGCGAGGTCCTGGGCCTAGGCCCAGGACCTCTGCCATACCCGGATCCCCAGGGTCGATGTCACGACTGGTCGACTTGGTGACTTGTCTCCCCTTGCAAGCAACTCCAACCCACGGGAGACCGGTGACCGAGAAGACCAGGGCGTTCACGATCCGAGAGCTGTACGACCTGCCAGCGGCGGTGGACCTGATGACGGCCGCCCGTGCCCTGCACATGGGGCGGACGACAGCCTACGAGCTCGCCAGACGCGGCGAGTTCCCCTGCCGACTCCTCCGCTACGGCGGGGGGCCNGGGTGGTCACGGCGGAACTCCTGGGGCTGCTGGGCGTGCCCCTGCCCGAGCGGGGTCGACCGGCTACAGTCGAGTCGACATAGCGATTCGATCTGTTGTCGACTTCGTGTCTGGCCGGTGCCGTTCAGTGCCGGGGGAGTGCGTGTTCTGACAGGGGATGCCGTGGGGTCCCACGGTCAAATGACGGTCAAACGAGGAAGAGCCCCGCTCTCCTAAACGGAGAGCAGGGCTCTGACCTGCAACAACACTGTGGGCGTACCAGGACTTGAACCTGGGGCCTCATCCTTATCAGGGATGCGCTCTAACCGACTGAGCTATACGCCCTCGTTCCTCGAGGAACTCTACCGCATCCCGGTGCGTGGAGCGAACCGGGAGATGACGCGGAAGCCAGAGGGACACGGGCGACCGCGTCCCTCTTCACCTCCCATTTTACCGGGTTTCCGGAGTGCTCGGGCCACCCCCTCGGACACGGGTCCGGCCCCGGGCACGGCGCCCGGGGCCGGATCCGCCAAGGCCCTACTCGGCCTCGGTCAGCGTGACGTCCACGCCCCCGACCAGGTCGGCGACCAGGTTGTAGACCATCGCGCCCACCGTGGACAGGGCGGTGATCAGCACGATGTTCAGCGCCCCGATCACGCCCGTGTAGCCCAGGACGCGCCCCGGGGAGAACCAGGCGGCCGGGTCCAGGCCGAGTTCACCCTCACCGGTGTTCCCCTCGCCCTCCAGGAGCGCCTCCATCATGCTGGTGACCTCGTCGAAGACACCGAGCATGGACAGGGTCGCGTAGATCACCGCGACCGCGACGAACAGGACGATGAAGCACACCAGGGACACGACGAAGCTGAACTTCATCACGGACCACGGCTCCACACGGGAGACCGTCAGGTGCGCCTTGCGGCTGGACATCGTCGCCTTCACGGCGCCCGGCCCCTCGGGGACCGAGGCCTTGGAATCGGTCACTGCCGTCTCTCCCGCCTCCGCGCGGTCCTCCACGGAATCCTTCTCGGGCTCCTGGTCGGCGGCCGCGAAGATCGGGGTCGAACGCTCGGGCTCCTCCGGCTCGGTGTCGGCGGCCCCCTCCGCGTCAGAGGTCTTCGCCTCGCCGGAGGCCTTCCCCGTGTCCTCCTCGGCGTCCTTCTCCTCCGTGGACTCCTGGCCCTCGGAGGACTTCGCCTCGGCGGTCTCCGTGTCCGTCGGCTCCGGCTCGGTCGCCTCGACCGTGCCCTTCTCCGCCGCCTCGTCTCCGGCGGTCACCGCCGTGTCCGCTTCGGATTCGTTCGTGGGGGTGTTCCGCTGGTTGTCAGACATAGAAACGTTACCGCTGGACTTTCGTTGAGACGGGTGAATGCCGCGAAGAGTGGTGTCCCGTGGGGTTCACGAACGGAACCCCACGGGATCAAAAGGACCTAACGCGCAGTCTAGGCCTCGGGGTTTCCTTCCCCGGTCACCGCGCCCTCGGCCGTGTCGTCGGCCCCGACCTCCTCGGCCTCCTCAGCGGCCTCGGCGTTGCGCGCCACGGCCACGATCTTGTTGCCCTTGTCGAGGTTCATCAGGCGCACGCCCATCGTGGTGCGGCCGGACTGCTTGACCTCGGCGGCGCCGGTGCGGATCACCCCGCCCGCGGACGTGATCGCGAAGATCTCGTCCACCTCGGGGTCGACCATCATCGCCCCGACCAGCTTGCCGCGGGCCTCCACGACCTTGGCCGTCAGAACGCCCTTGCCGCCCCGGTTCTGCACCGGGTACTGGTCGGCCGGGGTGCGCTTGGCGTAGCCGTTCTCCGTGGCCACCAGGACGTCGGAGGACCCGTCCCCGGGCCGGATGACGTCCATGCTCAGCAGGTAGTCGCCCGACATGAAGCGCATACCGATCACACCGCTGGTCGCCCGCCCCATCGGACGCAGCGACTCGTCGGAGGCCGAGAACCGGATCGCCTGGGCGTCGCTGGAGATCAACAGCAGGTCGTCGTCGGGGAAGACCAGTCGCGCGGCGATCAGCTCGTCGTCCTCGCGCAGGTTGATCGCGATGATCCCCGCCGAACGCGCCGAGTCGAAGTCCTCCAGGCGCGACTTCTTCACCAGCCCCTCGCGGGTGGCGAGCACCAGGTACGGAGCCGCTTCGTAGTCGCGCAGCGCCATGATCTGCGCGATCTCCTCGCCCGGCTGGAACGGCAGCAGGTTGGCCACGTGCTGACCGCGCGCGTCCCTGGCCGCCTCCGGCAGCTCGTAGGCCTTCGTCCGGTACACCCGGCCCTGGTTGGTGAAGCACAGGATCCAGTGGTGGGTGGTGGTGACGAAGAAGTGCTGGACGATGTCGTCCTGCTTCAGCTGCGCCCCGCGCACGCCCTTGCCGCCGCGCTTCTGCGCCCGGTAGTTGTCGATCCGCGTGCGCTTGGCGTACCCGCCGCGGGAGATCGTGACGACCACGTCCTCCTCGGCGATGAAGTCCTCCATCCGCATGTCACCCTCGAACGGGATGATGTGCGTGCGCCGCTCGTCGCCGTACTTCTCGACGATCTCGGCGAGCTCCTCGCGGACGATGGACCGCTGGCGCGGGTCCGAGGTGAGGATGTCGTTGTAGTCCGCGATCTGCGCCATCAGCTCGTCGTACTCCGCGGTGAGCTGGTTGCGTTCCAGCGCGGCCAGCTTGCGCAGCTGCATGTCGAGGATGGCGCGGGCCTGGATGTCGTCGATCTCCAGCAGGCCCATGAGGCCCGTGCGCGCCTCGTCGGCGGAGGCGCTGGCGCGGATGAGGTTGATGACCTCGTCGATGCGGTCCATCGCCCGCAGCAGTGCGCGCAGGATGTGCGCCCGTTCCTCGGCCTTGCGCAGCAGGTAGCGCGTCCGGCGGACGATGACCTCGATCTGGTGCTTGACCCAGTGCCGGATCATCTGGTCCAGGCGCAGGGTCCGCGGCACCCCGTCGACCAGCGCGAGCATGTTCGCGCCGAAGGTCTCCTGGAGCTGGGTGTGCTTGTAGAGGTTGTTGAGCACCACCTTGGCGACGGCGTCGCGCTTGAGCACGATGACCAGGCGCTGACCGGTGCGGCCGCTGCTCTCGTCGCGCACGTCGGCGATGCCGCTGACCTTGCCGTCCTTGACCAGGTCGGCGATCTTCAGCGCCAGGTTGTCCGGGTTGACCTGGTAGGGCAGCTCCGTGACCACCAGCGTCTGGCGCCCGCGGCCGTCCTCCTCGACCTCCACGACCGCGCGCATGGTGATGGAGCCGCGCCCGGTCCGGTAGGCCTCCTCGATCCCCCGCTTGCCGACGATGAGTCCGCGCGTGGGGAAGTCCGGGCCCTTGACCCGCTCGATGAGCGCGTCCAGCAGCGCCTCGTCGTCGGTGTCCGGGTTCTCCAGATACCAGTTGACGCCGTCGGCGACCTCGCGCAGGTTGTGCGGCGGAATGTTGGTCGCCATACCGACCGCGATCCCTGACGAGCCGTTGACCAGCAGGTTCGGGAACCGGGCGGGGAGGACGACGGGCTCGGAGGAGCGGCCGTCGTAGTTGGGCCGAAAGTCGACGGTCTCCTTGTCGATGTCCCGGAGCATCTCCATGGCCAGCGGCGCGAGCTTGCACTCGGTGTAGCGCATGGCGGCGGCCGGGTCGTTGCCCGGGGAGCCGAAGTTGCCGTTCGGGTCGACCAGCGGCATGCGCATCGACCACCACTGGGCCAGGCGCACCAGGGTGTCGTAGATCGCGCTGTCGCCGTGCGGGTGGTAGTTACCCATCACGTCACCGACGACGCGGGCGCACTTGAAGAACCCGCGGTCGGGCCGGAACCCGCCGTCGTACATCGCGTAGAGCACGCGCTGGTGGACCGGCTTGAGTCCGTCGCGCACGTCGGGCAGGGCGCGGCCGACGATGACCGACATCGCGTAGTCGAGGTAGCTGCGCTGCATCTCGACCTGGATGTCGACCGGCTCGATCCGGTCCCTCGCCGGGGCCTCAACAGCGGAGTCCGCACCCTCGGGAGAGTCCGGGTTGTTCGCATCCGTCACGGATGTCGATCCCTTCTATGAAGCTTCGTTGAGCGTGGTTCTCCCCGCCCGGCCGCCGCCCGCGGGCGCGACCAGGGCGGCACGGACCTAGATGTCCAGGAAGCGGACGTCCTTGGCGTTGCGCTGGATGAAGGAGCGCCGGGACTCGACGTCCTCGCCCATGAGCACGCTGAACATCTCGTCGGCCTGGGCCGCGTCCTCCAGGCTGACCTGGAGCAGCACCCGGCGTTCGGGGTCCATGGTGGTGTCCCACAGCTCGTTGGCGTTCATCTCGCCCAGGCCCTTGAAGCGCTGGACCATGTCGCGCGGTCGCGGGTCCTTCTTCCCGGCGGCGATCCCGGCCTCGATGACCCGGTCGCGCTCGGCGTCGGAGAAGGCGTAGCCCGCGTCGCTGCCGCGCTGGTCCCACTTGATCTTGTACAGCGGCGGCTGTGCCAGGTAGACGTGACCGGCCTCGACCAGCGGCTTCATGAAGCGGAACAGCAGGGTGAGCAGCAGGGTGCGGATGTGCTGGCCGTCGACGTCGGCGTCGGCCATGAGGATGATCTTGTGGTACCGCAGCTTGTCGGCGTCGAAGTCCTCGTGGATGCCCGTGCCCAGCGCGGTGATGATCGCCTGGACCTCGTTGTTCTTGAGGATGCGGTCGATCCTCGACTTCTCCACGTTGAGGATCTTGCCGCGGATCGGCAGGATCGCCTGGTGGTGCGGGTCGCGTCCGCCCTTGGCGGAACCGCCGGCGGAGTCACCCTCGACGATGTAGACCTCGCACTCCTCCGGGTTGGTCGACTGGCAGTCGGACAACTTGCCGGGCAGGGAGGTGGACTCCAGCAGGGTCTTGCGGCGGGTGAGGTCGCGGGCCTGGCGGGCGGCGATCCGGGCGCGGGCGGCCTGGCTGGCCTTGGACACGATGTCCTTGGCCTCGCCCGGGTTGCGCTCGAACCAGTCGCGCAGGTGCTCGTTGGTGACCCTCTGGACGAAGGACTTGGCCTCGGTGTTGCCGAGCTTGGTCTTGGTCTGGCCCTCGAACTGCGGGTCGGCCAGCTTGACCGAGATGATCGAGGTCAGGCCCTCGCGGATGTCGTCACCGGTGAGGTTGTCGTCCTTGTCCCGCAGGAGTTTCTGGTCCCGCGCGTACCGGTTGACCAGGGTGGTCAGCGCGGAGCGGAAACCCTCCTCGTGGGTGCCGCCCTCCGCCGTGTTGATCGTGTTGGCGAAGGTGTGCACGGACGAGGTGTAGGACTGGTTCCACTGCATGGCGATCTCGACCGAGATGCCGTCGCCGTCCTCCTCGAAGGAGATGATCGACGCGTGCGCCGGCTCCTTCTTGGCGTTGATGTGCCGGACGTAGTCGGACAGGCCCTCGTCGTAGTGGAAGGTGTTGACCGTCGGGCCACCGTCGGTGTGCTCGGGCCGCTCGTCGCGGATGGTGATGGACAGCCCCTTGTTGAGGAAGGCCATCTCCTGCATCCGGCGGGCGAGGGTCTCGAACGTGAAGACCGTGGTCTCGAAGATGTCGCCGTCCGGCCAGAAGGTGATCTGGGTTCCGGTCTCGTCGGTCTCCTCGCCCCTGACCAGGTCTCCGGTGGGCGCGGTCATCTCGTAGTGCTGCGTCCACACGTGCCCGTCCTTGCGGATCTCCACGTCCAGCGCCGTGGACAGCGCGTTGACGACGGAGACGCCCACACCGTGCAGACCGCCGGAGACCGCGTACGACTTGCCGTCGAACTTGCCGCCCGCGTGCAGCGTGGTCAGCACGACCTCGACGGCCGGGCGCTTCTCCACGGGGTGGAGGTCGATGGGGATGCCACGGCCGTTGTCGGCCACACGCACGCCGCCGTCGGCCATCAGGGTCACCTCGATGGCGCTGGCGTGCCCTGCCAGCGCCTCGTCGACGGAGTTGTCGACCACCTCGTAGACCAGGTGGTGCAGGCCCCGCTCACCGGTGGAACCGATGTACATCCCTGGGCGCTTGCGTACTGCCTCAAGCCCCTCAAGGACCGTGATTGATCGAGCGTCGTAGGCCAAGTGGGAACACCCTCCTGCTGGGGACGCCTGCCGGCCGTGGCCGAGCGGACGACGGTCAGCCCGCGGAGGCGGTGACCGAAGGGGTCGGCATACCGCGACACCAGGGGGATCACCACATCACCGTACGGGCCGTCCGCCCACCCTCTCCTGGGGGCGTGGGACCGGCTACAGGCATCTGAAGAACCGACTCCATGATACCCCGCGCCATACGACAAAGGAGCATTCACGGCGCTGTGCCGCTCGCCAACGAACGTTCAGGGAGGGAGCCGACTCCCTACACGCGGGTGGCCCCTCGCGCAAGTCCCGGAGCGGTTCAGTGGCCGTTGGGCGACTGGCCCCGGCCTCCGGTCCGGCGGCCGCGGCTCGGCCCGCCGGAATTCCCGACCGCCGGAGATCCCCCTCCGGGAACCACTCTGACCTGCGAAAACATTCCTCAGGGCCACGCCCGGGACGGAAACATCCGACGGGTGCGCCCCCGAGCGGAGTCCTCAACGACGGCGGGACCCGGGCCCCCGCACCTTGATGGAGACGACCGTCCCCTCGCCGAGCTCCTCGTTCAAACGGCGCATGAGATCACGCACCATCGATCGCGCTTGGGCCGCCATCGTCGGTGAATCGGCCACCACGACGAGTTCACCGTCCGAATAACTCTCCGGGCGGAGCCGCTGGGCGTTGAACTCGCCAACGATGTCCGACCATCGGCCGAACACCCCGCCGATCGCCACCTGTTCCTGCCACCCGTGCTCGATCAGCCACGTCCGCACGGCGTCGCCAAACAGCTGGGGCTCGTTGCGTGACCGGATCCGGCCACGCTTGCGAGCGCGCGGCGCTCCGCGGGGCGTCGCTCCGCGATCCCGGGCCTCGGCCCGGGCACGGGCGAGCGCCTGCCGGGCGAGGTCGGCTCCGGAGACGGCGGGGGCCGCCGGAGTGGCCGGGGCCGCCGGAGTCCGTTCGGGCGCGTGCGCGACGGGACCCGTCGCACCTCCCGGGCCGCCGTCCACAGGTTGTGGACGCACGCGCCCGAGTCCGCCGCCGAGGGACGCTCGGGGATCAACGGGCCGCGGACGACTGTCACTCACGTCCGACCACCCCCGCGCCCACCGCGAACCGGACGCCGTCCAGCTCCTTGGGGATGTCATCGGGCACCGCCGCGGTCACCAGGACCTGTTCGGCGCCGCGCACCCGCTCGGCCAGTCGCCGGCGGCGCTCGCTGTCGAGTTCGCAGAACACGTCGTCGAGGATGAGGACGGGGTCGTCCCCGTCCGCCCTGAGCAGGTCGAACGCGGCGAGTTTGAGCGACAGGGCGTAGGACCAGGACTCCCCCTGGCTCGCGTAACCCTTCGCGGGCAGGCCGCCGAGCTGGAGGTGGAGTTCGTCGCGGTGCGGACCGACGAGGCTGACGCCCCGTTGGAGTTCGCGCTCCCGCGCCTGGCCGAGGGCGGACCGGAGGATGTCCACAAGCTGTGGACGGTCGGCGGGCGGTTCACCCCCGTCGGGATCCGCCGAGCAGCGGTAGGAGGGAACGGCCGGGCCGCCGGAGTCGGTCAGCCCCGCGTAGGCCTGCGCGATCAGCGGCCGCAGCTCCGCCACGAGCGCCAACCGCGCCGCCAGCAGTTCGGCGCCGACCTCCGCCAGGTGGGTGTCCCAGACCTCCAGGGTGGTCAGGTCCGGCGCCGAGCGCTGCCGGAACATCCGCCCGGACGCCGACTTCAGCAGGGCGTTGCGCTGCTTGAGCACCCGGTCGTAGTCGGAGCGCACACCCGCCATCCGCGGCGCGCGCGCCACGAGCAGGTCGTCGAGGAAGCGCCGCCGCTCGCCCGGGTCGCCCTTGACCAGGGCCAGGTCCTCGGGGGCGAACAGCACGGTGCGGAGGATCCCCAGGACGTCGCGGGGCCGACCTGCGGCGGCCTGGTTGATCCGTGCCCGGTTGGCGCGGCCCGGGTTGAGTTCCAGGTCCACGACCATGGAGCGCTCGTCGCGCACGACCTTGGCCCGGATGATCGCGCGGGGAGCGTCCCGCCGGATGAGCGGGGTGTCCGAGGAGACTCGGTGGCTGCTGAGCGTGGCCACGTAGCCGACCGCCTCGACGAGGTTGGTCTTGCCCTGGCCGTTGGCCCCGACGAACACGCTCACGCCGGGGTCCAGTTCCAGTAGGGCGTCCTCGTAGGACCGGAAGTCGACCAGTTGCAGATGGGAAACGTACATCCGGCCCTCCTCCGGGGACGGTGGCGCGGGATCACGGGCGCGGGGGTCCCAGGTGCGCTCATGGAAAGGCCGCGAGCCGTCGGTCGGGACGGGTGGCGGGCGCGCTCCCGGGGCTGTGCCGGTCAGTCCCTGGAGGGGGTGCGGGGGTCCGGGCCGGACTTGGTCACGGCGTGACCGCCGAACTGGTTGCGCAGCGCGGCCACGACCTTCATCGCCGGGCTGTCGTCCTGGCGTGAGGAGAAGCGAGCGTAGAGCGCGGCGGTGATCGCGGGAGCGGGGACGGCGTGGTCGACGGCGGCCTGGACCGTCCAGCGGCCCTCACCGGAGTCCTGGGCGTAACCGCGCAGCTCGGCCAGGTCCGGGTCCTCCTCCAGGGCGCGGCTGAGCAGGTCGAGCAGCCAGGAGCGGACGACCGTGCCCTCGCGCCAGCTCTCGAAGGTGCCGGGGACGTCGTCGACGATCCCGGAGGCGGTCATGAGCTCGTAGCCCTCGGCGAAGGACTGCATCATGCCGTACTCGATGCCGTTGTGGACCATCTTGACGAAGTGTCCGGCGCCGACGGCGCCGGCGTGCACGAAGCCGCCGCCCGCGTCGGGGGTGAGCGACTCGAAGACCGGTCGGGCGCGCTCGACGTCCGCGGCCGGGCCGCCGACCATGATGCCGTAGCCGCTCTGGCGGCCCCAGACACCGCCGCTGACGCCGA
>NZ_ANBC01000621.1 GCF_000341125.1 Nocardiopsis lucentensis DSM 44048
AGCTGCTCGGCGCGCGCCCGGTCGTCGACGTAGTGGGAGTTGCCGCCCTCGATGACCAGGTCGCCCTCCTGGAGGAGGCCGCCGAGCTCGTTGATGGTCGCGGCGGTCGGGTCACCGGAGGGGACCATCACCCACACGACGCGCGGCGTGTCGAGCCGGTCGACCAGCTCCGCCAGGCTCGCCACGTCCCGCTCCTCGGAGGTCACGTCGTAGCCGACGACCTCGTGGCCCTTCTCCCGGAGCCGGGCGGCCATGTTGCCGCCCATCTTGCCGAGACCGATCATTCCGAGCTGCATGGCAGTGCTCCCCTTCGCCGCCTGTGGACACGTTGGCGCCGTCCGGTCCGGGCGGTGGCCGCGGACGCGGTACGGCAGACGCAAGTCAATCGAACCGGTTCCGGATCAGCCGGACAGGCGCACCGGCATGATCAGGTAGCGGTACTCGGGGTCCGCACCCTCCTCCGCGGGCTTGCCGGTGAGGATCGCCGGTTTGGTCGAGGTCGTGAAGTTCAGGCGCGCGGTGTCGGTGCCGATGGCGCCGAGCCCGTCGAGCAGGAAGCCCGAGTTGAACGCGATCTGGATGTCCTCGCCCTCCAGGTCGGCCTCCAGCACCTCGACGGCCTGGGCGTCCTCGCCGGTCCCGGCCTCCAGGACCAGGCTGCCGGGGCTGAAGGCCAGCCGGAGCGGGGTGTTGCGCTCGGCGACCAGCGACACGCGCTTGACGGCCTCGACGAACTCGGCGCGGCTGATCTCGGCGACGGTGTTGAAGCTGTCCGGCAGGAGCGCGCGGTACTTGGGGAACTCCCCGTCCAGGAGCCGGGTCGTGGTGCGGCGGGGGGCGNCGCCGCTGGAGAGCGCGATCGACACCTCGGCGCCCGAGGTGAGCGACTTGGCGGTGTCGTGCAGCGTCTTGGCGGGGACGAGCGCGACGGCGGACAGCTCGGGGTTCTCCGGCTTCCAGGTCAGCTCGCGCACGGCCAGGCGGTAGCGGTCGGTGGAGGCGAGCGTGATGGTCTCGCCCTCGATCTCGACCCGCACACCGGTGAGCATCGGCAGCGTGTCGTCGCGTCCGGCGGCGACGGCGACCTGGCTGACGGCGGCGGCGAAGGCGTCACTGCCGACGGTGCCGCTCACCCCGGGCATCTCGGGAAGGGTCGGGTAGTCCTCGACCGGCATGGTGGTCAGCGTGAACTTGGCGCTGCCGCAGGTCACGACGGCCTTGGCCCCGTCGGTGGAAATCTCCACAGGCTGTGGAGGAAGGTTGCGCGTGATCTCGGCCAGGAGCTTGCCGGGGACCAGGACCGTACCGGGCTCCTCGACCTCGACGTCGATCGCGGCCTGGGTGGAGACCTCGTAGTCGAAGCCGGACAGCCGCACCTGCTGGCGGCCGTCGAACTCACCTGCGTCGAGCAGGACGCCGACGAGCACCGGGACCGAGGGGCGCGTCGGGAGTGTGCGCGCGGTCCAGGCGACTGCGTCGGCCAGTACGTCGCGTTCGACCCGGAACTTCACTTTCCGACTCACTTTCCGCACGACCGGCAGGACCGGTCGAAGCCTCAACGTTGCAGCTCGTGGGTGGGTCGACCGAGGCTCCGGCACGAGTGGGCGACCGTCGCGGCGAGCGCGTGCGCCGGCACCGCCGGGGCGGCCTCGGCTCCCATGGGGCCGCCGCTCGGATCGGGCGGCGGTGGACAGGGGCGAGACCACACGTTACCCGGATTCCACCGCTGTCGCTGACGACTCGGGGAGGGTCCCGCGTCGCTCGCTGATCGGCGAGTTGTCCACAGATTTTCCGCGGAGCTGTTGTGAAGCCACATCTGGGTTAATGAAGGTGCGCAGTAGTAGTAGGGCCTGTGGATAGTGTGGATAACCACTGTTATCCCAGGTCAGACTGGAGTTTTTTGTCCACAGGCACTGTGGATGACCCTGTGGGTAACTCGAGTCGTCTGTGGACGAACGACGTCGCCCACAGGTTGTCCACACTCTGTCCACAGCGGCGTCCACAGTTTTCCCCCGGGTTGTCCACAGCAGACGGTGGTTCGATGACCCGATGGTCGGGCAACGCGTCCACAGGAGCACCCCCGGTTACCCACAACTCAGAGCCACTTGTCCACAGGTTATCCACATGGTTGTCCACAGATTTGACCCCCATCCTGTGGATAACTCGGCCAAGAAAGTCGAGAAGTTTTTTTCCGAGCCCCCGCACAGACCTCACGAACCAGGACGAAGGGGTTGTGCACAGGTTTGTCCACAGCCCCCTGCGCGCGCCTGTGCGGATGAGGACGGAACACGCTGGTGGAAGCGCCCGCGCCCGGCGTGTGGGCAGCGCAACAGAAGCGACAAGCCCGACAGGGGCGGGGAAACCGTGCGGGGGTGATCGGTGCGGTGCCTTCGGGCGGATCACGCGCCGAATCCGTCCAGCGTCGGCGGTTGTCCCCAGAACCTGTGGATAACCCCGCGCGGGACGGTGGCGAGAGGGGGAGGGAACGGGGGAGGGGCGTGGAACGCGTCGGGGCGGCCCGCCGTCGCGGACCGCCCCGACGCGTCTCCCCGGATCAGGCCAGCGGGGGCTGGTCCTTGATCCGGCTCGTGAGCTCGTGCACCTGGTTGTAGATGGACCGCCGCTCGGCCATCAGCGCGCGGACCTTGCGGTCGGCGTGCATGACCGTCGTGTGGTCCCGGCCGCCGAACTGCTGCCCGATCTTGGGCAGGGACAGGTCGGTGAGCTCCCTGCACAGGTACATGGCGATCTGCCGGGCGGTCACCAGGACACGGGAACGGGAGGTCCCGCAGAGGTCGTCGACGCTCAGCCCGAAGTAGGCGGCGGTCTGGGACATGATCGCCCCGGCGGTGATCTCGGGGACCTCGGTGCTGGGGACGAGGTCGCGCAGGACCTGACCGGTCAGGTCGAGGTCGACCGACTGCCGGTTGAGGCTGGCGAAGGCGGTGACGCGGATCAGCGCTCCCTCCAGCTCCCGGATGTTGGTGGAGATCTTGCTGGCGATGAACTCCAGCACCTCCGGCGGGGCGGCCAGCCCCTCCTGGGCCGCCTTCTTCCGCAGGATGGCGATCCGGGTCTCCAGCTCCGGCGGCTGGACGTCGGTGAGCAGGCCCCACTCGAACCGGCTGCGCATCCGGTCCTCCAGCGTGGTCAGCTGCTTGGGCGGCCGGTCGCTGGAGATGACGATCTGCTTGTCGGAGTTGTGCAGCGTGTTGAAGGTGTGGAAGAACTCCTCCTGCGTCTGCTCCTTGTTCTCCAGGAACTGGATGTCGTCCACCAGGAGGACGTCGATATCCCTGTACCGACGGCGGAATCCGTCCGCCTTGCCGTCCCGGATCGAGTTGATGAACTCGTTGGTGAACTCCTCGGAGCTGACGTAGCGCACGCGCGAGCCCTCGTAGAGCCGGTGCGTGTAGTGCCCGATGGCGTGCAGGAGGTGGGTCTTGCCCAGTCCGGAGCCGCCGTGGATGAACAGGGGGTTGTAGGCCTTCGCCGGCGCTTCGGCGGCGGCGACCGACGCCGCGTGGGCGAACCGGTTGCTGGAGCCGATGACGAACGTGTCGAAGGTGTACTTCGGGTTCAGCCGGGCGTGCTCACCCGTCGGCACCTCGGGGGAGCGGCCGGGGGGAGCCCCCGGGGCGTCCTTGTGCGCCTCCTCCGGGCCCTCCCTCCCGGCGGGGGGCTCCGTGGGCGCCTCGGCGTCGGGCGCGGGCCCCTGCTCGGCCGGCACCGGGTGCGCCTGTGGAGCGGCCGGGACCTCGGGGGAGTCCGGTGCGGCGGTGGTCTGCGGGGTCGCCTCCCGCTGGGGGGTCTCCCAGCGGTTCGGCTGGTCCCACGCCGCCTCGTCCCAGGTCGTCTGCTGCCACGAGTTCTGTCGTGCGGGCTGTTCCCACGAGGTGGACGGCCACGCCGGGCGGGGCTCCGGCTCGGGCACGGCGGGCATGGGGGCGCCCCCCGCCGGAGCGGGTCCTCCCGGCGCGGGTGGTCCGGTCACGGGCGGCCCCGGGACGGGCGGCGCGGACTCCGCCGGAGGTGTGGGACCGAGCACGTCACCCCGGTTCAGACCGTCGTCCGCCGCCGGTGCCGCCTCGGGGGCGCGGTGTGGCGGTGTGGCCGGTCCCGGTTCGGGGCGCGGCTGGACCTGGGCCGGTGACGGCGCCGGTCCAGGGCGCGAGTGCCGACCGGTCGGCTCGGCCGGGGGGGCCGCCGGGGAGGGCGGCGGGG
>NZ_ANBC01000622.1 GCF_000341125.1 Nocardiopsis lucentensis DSM 44048
CGTGGGATCGACCGTGACCGCGACCCGGATGTCCCTGCCGAGGTGTGCGGAGAGCGCCCGGCTGATCGCCGGGTAGAGCCGCGTCTCCAGCACCTTCTTGGTGAACTCGTTCGGCGCGGCGATGAGCGCGGTGTCCTCGATCAGACCCAGCGGACGGGTCTGGGGCAGCCAGGCGCGCTGGTGCGCGGGCAGGGAGTCGTTGTCGATCCCGTCCAGCACGCTGGACCAGACCACTGCGAGGTTGACCTGTGCGTCAGCCACGGTGACCTGCCATGGTTGCTGTCCCTTCGGTGCGGATCTGTTCGGTGCGGATTGGAGCGGGAGGGGACGGAGAGACCCCGGGCGCCCCTGACCGGGGGTCCCAGGGGCGGGTACGGCGGATGCACACCCCCTGGCGGTGTGTCGTCGGTCATGGTTCCGCGCGGGCCCCTCGCGGGCGCGCGGAACGAACTTCCATTGTCCTCCCCCTCCGGGGGTGCCGGGGCAGGAGGAGCTGTGGACGAACGGTGCGCCGACCGCTCGCCAGCCTGTGGACAACCGCACTCCGACCACGGTGGCCTGAGAGCGTTCGCGTCTGGGTATCCACAGCTCGAGCCTGTTGTCCACAGGTTGTACACAGGTTTATCCACAGGATGGCAGATCTCTGTGCACAGTGCTGAGTTATCCACAAATCCCAGGTCACAAGCTGTGTAAACCGCGGCCTTCGGTTCGCTGAAGCGGCTGGGAGAGGGCGAGGGGCGAGTTATCCACAGGTTGAGGTTATCCACAGGACGAGTGGGATGTGGACGTGCCACGCCCTGTGGACAACCGGTTGTCCACAGGGCGTGGCACGTGTCCTGGGCGCGTCCCGGGCGTGGCCCGCGCCACCGTTGGTTCCGTCTCCCGCGGAAGTCGGGACAGGCTCGCAGAGCCGTCTGATTTGACCCCGACCCGGCCTGGTCGTATGTTCTTTATGCTTATGCCGATGATCTGTCTGCGCCCGTGTCCACACGATGGCGCGGCCTCGGCTCATGCACCGTGAGGCCCCGCATATGCTTGGGGGTCTGTCGTAGTACTTTCCTGACACGCCCCTGGAGCCAGCAGTGAGCAAGCGTACGTACCAGCCGAACAACCGGCGTCGCGCGAAGGTCCACGGCTTCCGGCTGCGCATGCGTACGCGCGCCGGTCGCGCCATCATCGCCTCGCGTCGCCGCAAGGGGCGCGCCGCGCTGACCGTGAGCCACTAGGCCACACTCAGCCCCAAGTTCTTCGGGACCGTCCGGCCTTCTCGCCGGCCGGTCCCTTTGTCGTGGGACGAGGCCCGAGGGCGTGTCAGGACGGATGTCCGCCGTACACGCCCCATGTCCCGGAGGGAGTGCCCATGCTGTCGTCGCGGAACCGGATGCGCCGTAGCTCCGAGTTCGGCTCCGTCATGCGTTCGGGACGCCGCGCCTCGCGTGGGGACGTGGCCGTGGTCTACCTTCCCCCTCCTCCGGACGGCCCGGAACCCGCGGACCCGCCGCGCGTCGGTTTCGTCGTGAGCAAGGCGGTCGGGGGAGCGGTGGTCCGCAAGCGGGTCCAACGCCGCCTCCGTCACGTGATGCGGACCCGGTTGGCCGTTCTGCCAAACGGTAGCCTGCTGGTAGTGCGTGCCAAACCCGCCGCCGCCACGGCGCGGCAGGGGGGGGTGG
>NZ_ANBC01000623.1 GCF_000341125.1 Nocardiopsis lucentensis DSM 44048
GCCGACGGGGAACGGGACGGTGCCCGGGCGCCGCCCGGATGGGGGCGGAGAACGGACGGGCCGATGACCGAGCACAGACCGACGGCTTTCGCACGGCTGCTGATCCTCCCGATCCGGGGCTACCAGCGCTTCATCAGCCCGCTCTTCCCCCCGGTCTGCCGTTTCTACCCCTCGTGCAGCGCGTACGCCGTCGAGGCGCTGCGCGTGCACGGGGCCCTGCGGGGGTTGTGGCTGGGAACCCGGCGCATCGCCCGCTGCCACCCCTTCAACCCGGGGGGTCTCGACCCGGTGCCGCCGCCGAAGGGGCGAAGGCACTCCGGGACCGAGGAGTCGGCGGGCGGAGCCGGAGGCACCGGACCCGCTCCCGGGGACCAGTAGCTGAACCGAGGCAAATAGGAGTTGGCCGGTGCTCGACTGGCTTTACAACATCGTCGGCTGGACGTTGGCCAGGATCCATGAGGGTCTGACCTTCGTCGGTCTGAATCCCGACAGCGGGTGGGCGTGGGGTCTGTCCATCCTGCTGCTCACCGTACTCATGCGGCTTCTCATGGTTCCGCTGTTCGTCAAGCAGATGAACACGCAGCGGAAGATGCAGGAGATCCAGCCGAAGATCATGAAGCTCCGGGAGCGCTACAAGCACGACCGGGAGCGCCTGAACCGCGAGTCGATGAAGCTCTACCAGGAGAGCGGCACCAACCCGATCATGGGTTGCCTTCCGCTTCTCCTGCAGATGCCGGTCTTCTTCGCCCTGTTCAGTGTTCTGCGCAGTGTCGCCGAGGGCAACGCCCAGTACGGGTTCTCCGAGGAACTGGCCGACAGCGCCCGTCAGGCGCTGATCTTCGAGGCGCCGATCGCCGCCCAGTTCAACAGTTCCCCCGAGGAGCTGCTCGCCCTCGGCGCCACGAACCCCGTGCTCGCCAAGGTCGTCATCGCGATCGCGTGCGTCATCATGGGCACGACGACCTTCCTCACCATGCGTCAGAGCATCAAGCGCAGCACCACGCAGATGCCGGACAACCCCATGATGCAGACGCAGAAGATCATGATGTACATGGCGCCCCTGTTCGGGCTCTTCGGTCTCATGATGCCGGTGGGTGTGCTGGTCTACTGGGTCACCTCCAACGTCTGGACGATGGTGCAGCAGCACTTCCTCTACAAGAACCAGCCGACCCCCGGCGCCCCCGGCGCCGAGGGCGCCAAGTCCGGCGGCACTCCCTCCAACGGTCCGGCCAAGGGCATGCTCGGCCGGAAGAAGGCCGCCGAATCCACGCCGGAGCCGAAGGAACAGCCTAAGATCGAACGCAAGCAGCCGAAGAAGCAGCCGCGCTCCAAGCGCGGTGGCGGCGGTTCCCAGTAGGGGACGCCGTCACGTCGGCCGCGGAGGATCTTAACGAAGTGCGCAGGCGACACAGCCCCTGAGGCGTACGACGGTCAGGGCGTGAATGATGAGGAGACGGGAACGCTGTGGGACGTAGTGAGGAAGAGAGCGGTGGAGTAGCGGTGGCTGAGGCGCCCGAGCCCGAGATCGACATCGAGGCCCTGGAGAACGAGGGCGACATCGCCGCGGACTACATCGAGGGTCTCCTCGACATCGCGGACTTCGACGGTGACATCGACATGGACGTCGAGGGTGACCGTGCGATGGTCTCGGTCGTGGGCGCGACGCTCGACGAGCTGATCGGCGACCAGGGCGAGGTCCTGGAGGCACTCCAGGAGCTGACCCGACTCGCCGTCCACCGGGTCACGGGGGAGCGGAGCAAGCTGATGCTCGACATCGGCGGTTACCGCGAGGAGCGCCGCAGGGTGCTCACCCGCATCGGTGCCGACGCGGCGGAGAAGGTGAACAAGACCGGCGAGATCCAGCCGCTGGAGCCGATGACGCCGTTCGAGCGCAAGGTGGTGCACGACGCCGTCGCCGCGGCCGGTCTGCGGAGCGAGTCGGAGGGCGAGGAGCCCCACCGCTACGTGGTGGTCCACCCCGCCGACTGACACGTCCTCCCGCTCCGGGCGGGAACGCAGGGGGCGATGTTTCACGTGAAACATCGCCCCCTCGTCGTGTGTGGGGGTGCGTCGACAGGGGGAGAAATCGACGGGTCGACAAAGCGCCTGAGGGCGCGGTCGGCCGCGCCGACCCGTGATCGGGGGGACACCTCGGGGTGGGCGCATGTTTCACGTGAAACCATGGTGTCCCACGACCATAGGATCATGAGGGGCCGTCCCGCCGCGTGTCGACGGCGCGTCGGGCGCCGGAGGCGCCGTCGGTCGACGCGCCGCGGCGGATTCGGAGGACGTGCCCGGTCTTGGAAGTGATGATGGACGAGTTCCGACAGGTGGTGACCGATGACCTCGGGCGCTGAGGAGCCCGGCGCTGTGCCGCCCGCCCCGCCGACCGCGGCGGAGGCGGTCTTCGGTGACACGCTGCCGAAGGCACGGCGCTACGCCGAACTTCTCGCCGACGACGGTGTGCGGCGGGGGCTGATCGGCCCGCGCGAGGTGCCCCGCCTCTGGGAGCGGCACCTCATCAACTGCGCTGTCGTGGAGGAGTTGCTCCCGGAGGGGGCGGAGGTGGTCGACATCGGTTCGGGCGCCGGTCTGCCCGGTCTGGTGTTGGCGCTGCTGCGCCCCGACATCAGGGTGACGCTCCTGGAGCCGCTCCTGCGACGGACGGTCTTCCTGAACGAGGCGGTCGAGACCCTCGGCCTGGCCAACGTCGTGGTGCGGCGCGGGCGTGCCGAAGAGGCGCACGGCGAGTTGTACACCGACTTCGTGACCGCCCGTGCCGTGGCTCCGCTGCCACGACTCGCCGGCTGGGCGCTGCCGCTCCTGCGCAAGGGCGGCAGTCTGTTGGCGCTCAAGGGCGAGCAGGCGGAGGCGGAATTGGTCGCCGCGCGTGACGACGTTGCGAAACTGCGCCCGAGTGAGTGCGATGTGATCAGGGTGGGCCGGGGTAAAGTCGATCCCGCTACCACGGTCGTTCGCGTCACGGTGACATCCGAGGGTGGTCCGCCCCCGTCAGCGGGACCCCGGAAAGGGCGGGGCGGCAAGAAGAAGCGCGGACGGAAGAGGTGAACTCATTCGTGCCCCAGAACCCAGCCGACCACGACGGTGTTTCACGTGAAACCCCCGCGGGTGCCTACGGGGACCTGCTCGATGTTTCACGTGAAACCGCCCCCGACGACCAGAGTCGTGTTTCACGTGAAACATGGACCGGCGACGCCCCCGCCTCCGGCGGTTCCGCGGACGTCCCCGACACACCCCTGGCGCGCGCGGCGCGCGCCGCGATGGCGGTTCGCGGGCACGACGAGGCCTGGCCCCGCCCGAAGTCCTGCCGCGTGATCAGCGTCGCCAACCAGAAGGGCGGCGTCGGCAAGACCACGACGACGGTCAACATCGCGGCCGCCCTGGCGATGCACGGGCAGCGCGTCCTGGTGGTCGACCTCGACCCCCAGGGGAACGCCTCCACCGCGCTCGGCATGGAGCGCGACAACCAGACCCGGTCCATCTACCACTGCCTGGTGGAGGACGAGGAGATCCGCAAGCTGGCCCAGGCGGCGCCGGACATCCCGAACCTGTGGTGCGCCCCGGCCACCATCGACCTCGCGGGGGCGGAGATCGAACTGGTCTCCCTCGTCGCCCGTGAGGCGCGACTCCGGCGCGCGCTCGACGCCTACGACACCTCGGAGCTCGACTACATCCTCATCGACTGCCCGCCGTCGCTCGGACTGCTCACGGTCAACGCGATGGTGGCGTGCGACGAGGTCATGATCCCGATCCAGTGCGAGTACTACGCCCTGGAGGGTGTGGGGCAACTGCTCCGCAACGTCGAACTCGTCCAGTCCCACCTGAACCCGGGGCTGGCGATCAGCACCGTCGTGCTGACGATGTACGACGGCCGGACCCGACTCTCGCAGCAGGTCGCGGACGAGGTGCGCTCGCACTTCGGTGAGCTGGTGCTCTCGACGCTGGTGCCGCGCAGCGTCCGCGTCTCCGAGGCGCCCAGTTACGGCCAGTCCGTGATGACCTACGACCCCGGGTCCACCGGTGCGGTGGCCTACCTGGAGGCCGCCCGGGAGATCGCGCATCGCGCTCCGGGGCTCGGCGGCTGACGGCGGTGCCGCCCCGGTCCGGAGGCCGGGGCACTGATGTGTTCGAGGAGTAGTGGAGGTAGTTGCCGGTGAGTCAGCAGCGGCGCGGACTGGGCAAGGGACTGAACGCGCTCATCACGCAGGGGCCCGTGGTCCCCGCGTCCTCAGGAGGCGCGGGCACGCCGGAGACGAGAGGGCTCTCCGACGGGACGTACCTGGAGGAGATCGAGCTCGGTGCGATCACCCCCAACCCGCGCCAGCCCCGGGAGCGCTTCGACGACCAGGCGCTGGAGGAGCTGCGCGACTCCATCCAGGAGGTGGGGGTGCTCCAGCCCGTCGTCGTCCGCAGGGTCGAGGGCGAGGCGGGCGTTCCCCGGTACGAGCTGATCATGGGCGAGCGCCGGTGGCGCGCGAGCAAGGAGGCCGGTCTCGACCGGATCCCGGCGATCGTCCGCGCCACCGGTGACGGGGACCTGCTCCGCGACGCCCTCCTGGAGAACCTGCACCGCCAGGAGCTCGACGCCCTGGAGGAGGCGGCCGCGTACCGGCAGCTGCTGGACGACTTCGGTGCCACCCACGAGGAGCTGGCCCAGCGGATCGGACGCTCCCGTTCGCACATCACCAACACGCTGCGCCTGCTGAACCTGCCGCCGAAGGTGCAAAAGCGCGTCGCCGCGAAGGTGCTCTCGGCCGGTCACGCCCGGGCGCTGTGCGGTGTCGACGACCCCGAGCGCCAGGAGCGGCTCGCGGAGCGGGTCAACCTGGAGGGCCTGTCCGTCCGCTCCCTGGAGGAGATCATCGCCCTGCGCGAGGAGGCGGACGAACCGGAGGAGCGGCGGCCCCGGCTCACCCCGGCGCGCAGGTCCACCCCGCCCCAGGTGGAGGAGTGGGCGAGCCGCCTCGCCGACCGCCTGGACACCACGGTGAAGGTCGACCTGGGCAAGAAGAAGGGCAAGATCGTCGTGGAGTTCGCGACGATGGAGGACCTGGAACGCATCATCGACCAGATGGACTCCCGCGAGCCCTGACCGCTGTTTCACGTGAAACATCGCCCGCCGCCCCGTCCGGACGCTGAGTCCGCGCACGGGGCGGCTCGCTGTTCGGAATGCCTCCCGGGGCGCGTGGTGGCCGTGTGGGGCCTGGGAGAGTGCGGCGGGCTCCCGTGGCCGCCCGTGACGACGGAAGGCCCCCAGAGTGGATCTGGGGGCCTTCCGTCGCGTTCCGCCGGCTTACAGGAAGTCGGCGAGCTCCTTCTCCAGCAGACGCATCGGCTTGGCGCCGATGATCTGCTTGACGACCTCGCCGTCCTTGTAGAGGTTCATCGTCGGCAGGGAGAGGACGTTGTACTCGCGAGGAGTGTTGGCGTTCTCCTCGGTGTTGAGCTTGACGACCTCGATCTTGTCGCCGTGCGTCGCCGCCAGCTTCTCCAGGACGGGTTCCATCTGCTTGCAGGGGCCGCACCAGCTCGCCCAGAAGTCAACGAGGACGGGCTTGTCGCTGGACAGGACGTCGTCCTTGAAGGACGCGTCGGTGACGTGCTTGAGAGTGGACATGGTGCTCCTTGGTTCGATGCAACCGGGGGACGGTCTGTACGGGCCGCGCGACCTAGTTCCCCATCTCGGCGAGGTGGCGTTCGGCGTCCAGGGCCGCGGCGCAGCCGGTTCCGGCGGCCGTGATCGCCTGGCGGTACTGGTGGTCGACCACGTCACCGGCGGCGAAGACGCCGTCGAGGTTGGTGCGCGTCGACGGGGAGTCGACCTTGACGTAGCCCTCCTCGTCCAGCTCGATCTGCTTGTTGAACAGCTCCACGCGCGGGTCGTGGCCGATCGCGATGAAGACACCGGTGACGTCGAGCGTGCTGGTCTCGTCGGTCTGGTTGTTGACGACCCTCAGCCCGGTGACGCTCTTCTCCCCGAGCACCTCGACGACCTCGGTGTTCCACGCGAACGAGATCTTCTCGTTGGCCTGGGCGCGCTCGGCCATGATCTTGCTGGCGCGCAGCTCGCCACGGCGGTGGACCACCGTCACCGACTTGGCGAAGCGAGTGAGGAACAGCGCCTCCTCCATGGCGGTGTCGCCGCCGCCGACGACCGCGATGTCCTGGTCGCGGAAGAAGAAGCCGTCGCAGGTGGCGCACCACGAGGTGCCGCGGCCGGACAGCTCCTTCTCACCGGGCACGCCCAGCTCCCGGTACCCGGAGCCGGTGGCCAGGATCACCGTGTGGGCGAGGAAGGTCTCGCCGCCCGCGACGACCTCCTTGACCGGCTTGGTGAGGTCGACGTCGGTGACGTCGTCGGGGACCAGCTCGGCGCCGAAGCGCTCGGCCTGCTTGCGGAGGTTGTCCATCAGGTCGGGTCCCATGATGCCGTCGGGGAACCCGGGGAAGTTCTCGACGTCGGTCGTGTTCATGAGCGCGCCGCCCGCGGTGATGGAGCCCTCGAACACCAGGGGTCGCAGTTCGGCGCGCGCGGCGTAGACGGCCGCGGTGTACCCCGCGGGACCGGAACCGATGATGATGACATTGCGGACGTCACTCACGCTCGTAGGCCCTTCACACAGTCGCTGCCCTGGCCACGGACGTGACCCCAGGGGAAAGTCGGTTAGTCACAACCGATGGTAGGCGCATCGCATTCCCGGTCGGACATCACCGCAGCGTACGGGGGTGGGGTATGCGTGAAGGGTGTCGGTCCGCGTGAGTCGGGCGGTTCGCGCGGTCAGTCCGCGCGGAGGCGCAACAGCCGGTCCAGCCCGAGCGCGACCAGTCCGGCGGACGTCCCCCAGCCCGTGTTGACGGTGAGGGTGCCCAGGAACGCCGCGGTGTGGGCCAGCGGCCCCTGGAGGGAACCGCTCAGAACGGGGGTCGGGACCGCGCCGAGCGCGATCGAGAACACGCCGTGGAGCAGCCCGGCGCAGACGAGGGTGGGGAGGGGTCGGGGAACCCGGGCCGCCAACACGGAGAGGATCCACACGGCGGTGATGACCACTGGCAGGAGGGGTTGGGGACGGACTCCCCACGCCCACGCTTCCATCAGGCCGGTGACGACCATGAGTGGTCGCAGCAGGGCGAGCGACGCCAACCCCAGGACCAGTGACCAGGCGATGCCCGGCGGGGGCGGGGAGGACGTCGAGGAGTCGTCCGGCCGCGACGACCGGTCCGTCATGGGATGCCTCACAGGTTCGTGGAGGAGCGGACCGCCCGCTCCGGCGACGGGCCCGACGCTAGGCGGAGGGAACCCCGTCGCACGTCCGCCGCCCGACCCGACCGCCTACGTCGGTACGCGTACACCGGGTGGTGTGGGACGCCCACCCGTCCGGGTCCGCGGGATACGGCCGCGACGGGGCCGCGCTCCGTAGAATCGCCGCATGACACGTCAGTCCGGTCGTCAGGACGTCATCGTCGACGCCCTCCTCGGGTTCGCGGTCTTCGCCGTGGTGGCGATCGCGGCCGGGGCCGACGTCACCGGCACCGGGAACCTCACGCCCCTCGCATACGCGCTGGCGGCGGTCCTCGGCGGCCTCATGCTGGTCCGCAGGAGGTGGCCGGTCCTGGTCGTGCTGGCCACGTCGGCGCTCATCGTCGCCAACTACGTGCTCGACCTGCCGACCATCGGTCTGGCCGTGCCCGCCGCGGCCGCCCTGTACTCCGCGGCCGAGGCGGGGCGGACCACCTGGTCCGTGGGGGCGGCCGCCGGGCTGCTGCTCGTCTCCACCCTGGCCCGACTCGGCCAGGGTACGGATCCCGCCTACCTGCTGGGGTACGAACTGGCCTCCACCGTGGCGATCATGGGCGCCGCCATCGCCCTCGGGCACGTCCAGTGGCAGCGGCTCCGGGCGGAGCGGCAGCGGGCGCGGATCGCGGCCCTGGACGCACAGGCGCGCGCCGCGGAGGCGGCGGAGGTCGTGGCGCTCGAACGCACCCGGATCGCCCGCGACCTGCACGACGCGGTCGGCCACCACCTCTCCGTGGTCTCCCTGCACGCGGCCGTGGCCGCCGAGGCGCTCGATGACGCTCCGGCGGACGTCGACGAGGCCCGCGCCGAACTGGGACACGTCCGCCAGGCGTCCCGCGCCGCCCTCAGTGAGATGCGGGCGACCGTACGCGCGCTGCGGGACAGTGACCCCGACGGTGGGCGCGTGGCCTCCCTCGCCCGCATGGACGAACTCGTGGCGTCGGTCAGGGAGGCGGGGGTCGAGGTACGGGTGGAGGGAGCCCCGGTGGCGGGGGAGGTCCCGGGCATGGTCGACGCGACCGCCTTCCGGGTCGTCCAGGAGGCGTTGACCAACACGCTCCGGCACGCCGGGGCGAGCCGGGTCCGGGTGGCGTTCACACGTGAGGGTGAGGAGTTGGACGTGGTGGTGGCCGACGACGGAGGGGGACGGCCCGACGGCTCGCCCCCGGGCACCGGCCTGGCGGGCATGCGGGAGCGGGTCCGCATGGTCGGCGGGACGGTGGCCGCCGGGCCCGGGCCCGAGGGCGGGTTCCGGGTGCGTGCCCGGCTGCCGCTCGGGGGCGACCGGTGATCCGTGTCCTGCTCGTCGACGATCAGCCCCTCGTCCGGGCGGGGGTGCGCGCGCTCCTGGAACGGGACGAGGACATCGAGGTGGTGGGGGAGAGCGGGGACGGCCGCGCGGCCCTGGCCGACATCGGCCGACTGCGGCCGGACGTGGTCCTGCTCGACCTCCAGATGCCGTCCGTGGACGGGCTCGCCGTCCTCAGGGAGCTGGAGAGGCGACGTGTCGACACGTCGACGGATCGACGAGCCGACACGGGTGGACACGTCGACAGGTCGGGAGGTCGACACATCGACACCCGGGTGGTCGTGCTCACCACCTTCGGGGAGGACGACAACGTCTTCACCGCACTGCGGCTGGGCGCTTCCGGATTCCTGCTCAAGGACGCCGAACCGCGCGCGCTGCGGGACGCGGTGCGTACCGTCGCCCGGGGCGAGGCGCTGTTGTCGCCGGAGGTCACCCGGCGGGTGATCGAACGGCTCTCCGACACCATCGTGGCCCCCGAGGCGTCGTCTCGGCTGGACGTGCTCACCGACCGCGAGCGTGAGGTCCTGGCCTTGGTCGGGCGGGGCATGTCCAACCAGGAGATCGGCGCGGAACTGTACCTGAGCCCCGCGACCGCCCGTACCCACGTGGGACGGGTGCTCACCAAGCTCGGGGCCCGTGACCGGGTCGCCCTGGTGGTGATCGCCTACGAGAGCGGGCTGGTCCGCCCCGGGCGCGAAGGCTGAGCTGTCCCGGGGCCGGAACGGAGGGGGTCAGGGGGCGTCGACGGTCGTCCGGTCCAGGATGCCGGGCTCGGCGTCGGCGCTCCGTGCGCAGCGCGGGTCGACCACGAACACGTCGAACTGGTCGCCCCTGGGCGCGTACAGGACCCAGGCGGGCTCGGCGCCGTCGCCGTAGAAGGCGTCATCGACCAGGGTGACCTGGGTGTCGAACTCCTCCTCCACCAGGTCGGAGCACCGCTCGACGGCGTCGGTGACGGACTGCTCCTCCAACAGGGTCTGCCCGCCCGCGGCCCCGGCGTCATCGGCGACGGTGGAGCGTTCGAGGGTCCGGGCCGCCTGCGCGTCGAGCGCGGCGTCGGTGTAGACCGTCTCACTGCGCACCAGCTCCGGTGCGTAGGTCAGGGCCGTGTCCGGTTCGCCGACGCCGTCCTCCGACTCCATGAACGGGGTCGCGCTCTCCATCGAGCCGTTGCCGTTCGAGAGCACCCCGTTGACGACGGCGACGCCTCCGCCGACGACGAAGACCGCGGCGGCTGCCGCCACCAGGAGTCTGGGCATACCGCTGGAGGAACGCCTGCGGCGCGCCGTGGCGAGGGGGACCACGGTGGCGTCGGCGGAGGGGGCCTTCGCCGGTACCGGGTCGGTCGGTTCGGTGACGGGTCCCCGCTCGGCGCGTTCACGCGCGGCGTCCGCGATGCGCTGGTCGAGGAGGTCGGCGACGTCCTGAGGCAGCTCGGGAACCGGGGTGGCGGCGAGGACGCGGGAAACGCCCGTGAGTTCGTCCAGTGTGGCGGCACACGTGGGACAGGTCTCGATGTGAGCGGTGACGGTGCGTTCCTCGGAGGGGTCGAGCAGGTCCTCGGCGAGGAAGGCGAGTGCCTCCGCGTCCGGGTGGGGCGTCACGATGGGTTGGCACCTCCTCTCCCAGATGTGACGTCTGGCGGAGGCTGAGGGTTCCTTAGATGGGCGAGAGAGGGAAGAAGTTTCGCGCGGCCCCGCGCGCACCTGCTCTTCACCGTTCCCGCGGCCACGTCGAGGATCCGGGCGGCCTCCTCCACCCGGTAGCCGAGCATGTCCACGAGGGTGAGCGCCAGACGCTGGTCCAGGGGCAGCTGCTCCAGCGCGGCCTGGACGTCGAGCCGCGACTCGGTCTGCGACGCGTGGTCGGGCGGCCCGCCCAGACGTCCGAGGCGCTCGTTGGACATGACGTCGAGGGTGTCGTCCTCGGTCGGGGTGGCCGGACGCACCTTGCGGCGGCGCAGGCGGTCGTGGCAGGCGTTGACCACGATCCGGTGCAGCCACGTGCTCACCTGGGCCTCGCCCCGGAAGCGGTCGGCGGCGCGGAACGCGGACAGGAAGGCGTCCTGGAGGGCGTCCGAGGCCTCCTCGGGGTCGCCCATCATCCGGACGGACACAGCCCAGAGGCGCTCACGGTGACGGTGCACCAGGACCCCGAAGGCCTGGTCGTCACCCTGAGCGTGCCTCGTCAACAGCTCCTTGTCGGGGAGCTCCCGGACCGCGTCCATCAGTTCAGCTCACGTATCTCCGCACCTAGGCCACGCCTCGAATCACGATCTCGTTGACGGATCCTCGCAGGTCACCGTCGTCCATGGCGAGTTCGGTGAACCAGACCACGACGTACCGACCGGTAGCCCCGCCCTCGATGTCGATGGTAACGGTGTCCGAGCCGTTCACGCCGCCCGACCAGACGGAGGGGAGGTTGGCGTCCAGGTCGGCGATGGTGTCGCCATCACGGCTGTCGCCGACACGGAGTTCCACACCGTAGTCCAGAGCGGGCATCGCCAGCTCCACCTGGTGGATCTCCCGGCTTTCCCCGAGGTCGACGATCAGGCCCACTCCGTGCTTGTCGAGGTCGGCCAGCGGGTCGTTGTAGCCCTCGGTGTTCCAGGGGGTGCCCGCGGGGTCGCCGTCGATGGCCCTCCCGGCGTTGTCCCCGTGCTCGCTGTTGTCACCGAGCGGGTCGAAGCCGTCGGCCCCGACCGCTTCCAGATCCACCAGATCGGGGGTGTCCGAGGCGTCCTCGGACGCCTGCGCGTCCGGTGGCGGCTCCTCCCCGCCGGGGCTGAACATCGACCCGACCGTCCACGCGCCCACGACCACGGCCGCGAACACCACCAGCGCGACCACGCCGATGAGGACCTTCCTGAGCGACCCCTGGGCGCGCGCGTCGCGCTCCTCCATCCGGGTGGGTTGGCGGCGCTCCGCGGCCCGGCCCTGGGCGGAGCGCTCCGGGGTGCGCTGTGACGACCCGCTCCGCGCGCTGCGGCGCGGGCCCGTCGGCTCGAACTCGCCCGTCCGGCGGGAGGTGCCCGGCTCAGGCGGCGGAGCGGACTCGGTCGGGGTGACCGGGAGCGGGATGAGCCGCGGCACCTCGGCCAGCTCGGCGCACAGGGCGGCGGGCGAGGTGATCGGCGCGCCGGGCACCATCTGACCGGCCAGGTGCGGCAGCGCGGCCCGGGTGGTGATGGTGGCGAGGGGTTCGGTGATCCCTGTTCGGACCTGTGCCGGGGGATAGGGGCCCGCGGGGCCCTGGGGGGCGGCGGGGAGGCCGTCCTGCGGGCCGCCGGGCCAGTGGCCGGTGAGCGCGGCGTACAGCAGACTGCCCAGCCCCTGGGCGTCGACGGCCCCCGGGTCGGCGATGTTCGCGCCCATCAGGGCGGCGTCCACCCCGATCCCGACGACCTTCACCGCGCCGCCGCTGCTCCACATGAGCTTGGCCGGGGTGAGGCACAGGTGGTGCAGACCGCCCGCGTGCGCGGCGGCGATCGCCTCGGCCGCCTCGGCGACGAGGCCGGCGGCGCGCTCGGGCTCCATGGGGCCCTGGGCGATGAGGTCGGCGAGGGAGGAGCCGGTGACCCACTCCTCGACGACGTAGGGGATGGGTGCGGTGTCGTCGGCGTCGAAGACCTGCGTGACGCGCGCGTCGGGGATGCGGCTGGTGGCGCGCGCGGCGCGGACCACCTCGGACGTGCGCGGGAAGCCGTCGGCGAAGGTCCACACGCCGACGGGGCGTGCGAGGGTCTCGTCGGTGGCCTTCCAGCGGGTCGCTCCACCGGTCTCGCTCACGACGTGGTCGAGTCGGTACCGGTTGGCCAGCTTCGCCCCGGGCTCGATCAGAAAGGTGCTCATGATGGGAGTGACGGGCGCCAGGGCCGAGTGTTCACGCGTGCCACCGCCGCGCCGCGGGACGCGGTGCGTGTCGGTTCGGGGGTGTGTCGCGTGAGGGGGTGTCGGCCCTGCTTGCTGTCCCCAGCCTCCCTTCGGGCAGCTCGGTCGGAAGTTGCTATGTCGATTGAGCGATGCCAGTCCATGCTAGGACGCTTGAACAGCATCTTTGGAGGACAAGGGGGCACTGTTCACCTTCTCGGGTGATCGGGTGCTCGACTACCCAACGTCATCCATTCCAGGTGATCAGCGACGTCGTAGTCGGGTTTTCAGCAATTCGAGGAAGGATGTGACTTCGGTCACTTTCAGGATTCTCGCAGTGAGGACGAACAGGATGGCACCCCCCGCCCCACCTGCGACCATCGCGGCGAGGGCGGGCCACACGTCACCGGGAAGCCCCCGGAACACGTGGATCATCGCCCAGCCGAGGAGGGCCGCGGGGACGGTCGCGAGGTGCAGCTTGACCAGGACCAGTGCCGTGCGGTGGCCGTCCAGGCCGTTGAGCCGCCGGTGGAGCAGGCCCCACATGATGATCGCCCCGATGACGTAGTAGAGGCCGTAGGGCACCGGGAGCCACAGCACGACGTGCTGCGGCTCCATCCACCACAGCAGGGCGAACGCCGTGGTCGCGTGGGCGATCTCCGCCGGGATCGACACCAGCGCCGGGGTGCGGGTGTCGCCCAGGGCGTAGAACACCCGCATCTGGAGCTGGAAGAGGGTGAACGGGATCAGCATCACGACGAAGACCATCAGGATGCGCCCGATCGCCTCGGCGTCCGCCGCGCTGGTGCTGCCCTGGGCGTAGATCATCACGCAGAACGGGACGGCGAAGACCAGCATCGCCACCGAGATCGGGACGATGAGCACCGACGACAGCCGAAAGCCCCGGGAGAAGTCCGAGCGGACCTGGTCCCGGCGGCCCGCGGCGACGTGTTCGCTCATGCGCGGCAGGAGCGCGGTGATCACCGAGACGGCGATGATCGCGTACGGCAGCTGGAACAGCATGGACGCGAACTTGTAGGCGGCGATGCCCGAGCCCGTCTCGTACCCGAGGTCGGCCGCGGCCGCGCCCGCCCGCGTCGCCACGTTCGTGGAGACCAGCGCTCCGGCCTGGGCCACGACGATGTAGAGCATCATCCACGACGCGGCCCCGGCCGCCTCGCCGAGGCCGGAACCCCGCAGGTCCAGACGTGGACGCCAACGGAACCCCGCCGAGGCCAGCGCCCACACCAGCACGGCCGCCTGGACGACCTGGCCCAGCGCGGTGCCCAGGCCCAGCAGGGCGAGCTGGGACGGGTGGGCGAGCATGTCCTCGGGCGTGCTGCCCGAACCGGCGATGGACAGGAACCAGAGGCAGACACCGATGATGACCAGGTTGTTCACCACCGGGGCCCACATCGGGGCGCCGAACCTGTGCCGGGCGTTGAGCATGGCGCTCGCCAGACCGCTCGCCCCGATGAAGAAGATCTGGAGGACGAGGTACCGGGCGAGGATCACCGAGACGTCGTACTGCGCGCCGGAGAACCCGCCCGCGTAGATCCGGATGAACCACTCCGCGACCACCACCGACACCAGCGTGATCACGAACAGGCCCAGCAGCATGAGCGTGACCAGCCGCTGCTCGGTCCGGTCGCCGCCGTCCGCGTCCAGCTTGCGCCGCTTGACCAGGAACGGCACGAACACGCTCGCCAGCAGCCCGCCGATGAGCAGGTCGTAGACCATGTACGGGACCATGCCCGAGACCTGGTAGGCGTCGCCCAGCAGCTGGGTGCCGATGGCCGCCGCCAACACGATCGTGCGGACGAAGCCCGTCACACGCGAGCAGATCGTGCCGACCGCCATGATCGCGCTCGACCGGGCGACGTTGCCCGGCGCGGTGTGCGCGGTACCGCCGATCTCGTCGCCGTCCTCCAGACCGGCGCGGTCGGCGGTGCCCACGTCACCGATGTCGCTCGGGTCCCGGAGCGTCGCCAGCCCCGTCTCCGGCTCGGTGTCCGGTTCCTCGCGCTCGTAGGTGTCGAGCACGTCCTCCGGCATCACCAGGTGCCGACGGCGGTCCGCGGGCGCGTCCGGGCCGGGCTCCGGGACGCGCGCCTGCTCTCTGGGGTGGTCGCTGGGCACCGTCGGGCTGTCCTTCTCTCGAGGGCGTTGCGGGCCCGGCGGGGTCAGTGCCGGACGGACGTGTACGGGGTCATCGACGCAGGCGGCCCCGGATCAGCTCCACGGCCGAGGAGAGCTCCGGGACCCGCAGCAGCTTGGCCGCCCCCAGGAACAGGACCGCTCCCACGAGGCAGCCCACGGCGGGGGCGCCGAGGTAGCTGACGAGGCCGGGGCCGACGTAGGCGTCGAAGAACCACAGCACGCCGAGTCCGGCGGCGACACTCGGGACGACGGCCACGTGCAGGCGCAACAATGTGCCAACCGCGTGCCTCCCGTCAAGCCCCCCGAGCCGACGGCTCAGGACGTTGCCCGCGATGGTCAGGCCGGACACGAACGAGAACATGAACCCGGCGGCCACACCGACGACCACCCGGTCGGGCGGCAGGAGGAGGTAGGAGGTCAGCGCGAGGGCGCTGTGCACGGCCAGATTGGCGATGGCGATCATCGCCGGGGTGCGGGTGTCGCCCAGGGCGAAGAACACGCGCAGCATGAGCTGGAAGATCGTGAACGGCACCAGGCCCAGCGCCATCACCATGAGGATCTGGCCGATGTTGCCGGCGTCGGCCACCGAGATCGACCCGCGGGCGAAGGCCAGGATGGACAGCGGGACGGCGTACATCGCGATCGCGAAGGCCAGCGGCACCAGGACGAACGACGAGATGCGCAGCGTCCGGGAGAAATCGGAGCGCACCGCCGACCAGTCGCGGTCCTCGGCGTGCGCGCTCATCCGGGGCAGCAGCACCGTGATCAGCGAGACCGCGATGATCGCGTACGGGAGCTGGAAGAGCTGGTAGGCCAGGTTGTAGGCGGTGATACCGGCGCCGACGTCGCGGCCCTGCTCGATCCCGGCCACGTTGGCGGCGTTGGCGATGTTGGTCGTGATCCACAGGCCGGCCTGGGTGAGCAGGGTGTACAGCATCATCCACCCGGCGGTGCGCAGCGCCTCGCCCAGACCGCTGCCGCGCAGGTCCAGGCGGGGCCGCCACCGGTACCCGGCGCGGCGCAGCGCGACGAACAGCACCAGCGCCTGGAGGGCCATGCCCGCCGCGGTGCCCGCGCCGAGCAGGGTCAGCTGCGCGTCCGGGACCGGCGGTTCGCTGCCGGGCCCCGCCGCCCACAGGAACATCCCGCCGACGGCCATGATCACCAGGTTGTTGAGCACGGGCGCCCACACGGGCGCGCCGAACCGGTTCCGGGTGTTGAGCATGGCGCTGAGCAGGCCGCTCATGCCCACGAAGAAGATCTGCGTCAGCAGGTACCGCGCCAGGAACACCGAGTCGTCGAACTGCGCCTCGGTGAACCGCGAGCCGTACATCCAGATGAGGAACTCGGCGGCGAGCACCGCGACCGTCGTCAGCAGCAGCAGCGCCAGCAGCGTGGTGGTGAACAGCCGGTCCTCGGTGGCCTTGCCCCCGTCGGCGTCGCGCTTGCGGCGCTTGACCAGGAACGGAACGATGACGCTCGCCATCAGACCGCCGATGAGCAGGTCGTTGAGGATGAACGGGATCGTGTGCGCCGTGTTGTAGGCGTCACCGAGCAGGTGGGTGCCGATCGCCGCGCCCAGCACGATCGTGCGCGCGAACCCGGTGAGCCGGGAGGCCATGGTGCCGACGGCCATGATCGCGCTGGAGCGCATCATTCCGCCGCCGGAGCCCGACCCGGAACCGGAGTCCGACCCCGCGTCCGACCCGGACCCCGGGCCGCCCGCCCCGGAGTCCTCCCGCTCGCGGGGGGCGTCCGCGGAGGGGAGGGGTTCGGGCAGCTCCCCCTCCTCGAAGGTGGGGGAGGGGCCGCCGCTCGGACGGAGCGGGTCCTCACCGGGGAGGGGCCCCCGACGGTGGCGCGGCTGGTACTGGGGGGAACGGTCGGCTTGGTGTCCGCCGCCGTTCGGGGAGTCGGTGACCACCGTGGATCAGGCTTCCTTTCGTAGGACCGGGGAGGGCCCGGCGGCGGCGCCGTGCGGCGCACCGGCCGGGCCGTGCGGGCGGCTCAGCGCCGCGCGTGCCGACAGGGAGACGTGTGGGCGTGTCGACATGACGACCTGTCGGTGAGGGAACATGTCACTTCGTCGCGCCGTTCCCGTCCTCGTCGGTACCAGTGTGACCGGTGGAGCCGGGGGAGGTCTCGTCGGCGGAGGCGCCGCCCTCCTCGGCGTCGTCCTCCCGACCGGTCGGCTCCTCGCCGTCGTCCGGGTTCCCGTCGCCGCCCCGCGCGTCCTTCCCCTGGTCCTTCGCGCCGCGGGCGGCCTGGCGGCGCACCCACTTGCGCACCGCGCGCGGGGCCAGGGCCGCGATGAGGATCAGCAGACCGATACCGCTGATGAGCAGTGCCTGGGTGCCCAGACCCGTGGCGTTGACCGGGATCACGGTCGCCTGGGCGCTGATCGGTTCGCCCGCCCCGTTCTGGAGGCTCGCGTGCAGCTCCGTGCGGCCGTTGATCCTGGCCGACAGCGGGATGTACACCGTCGTCTTCGCGCCGGGGGCGATCTCGAACTCGTCCGAGTACTCGCCGATGCTCAGCCGCTCGGAGTTCTCCGAGTACACGGAGAGACGGACGTGGATCGCCTCGTCCTCCAGGTCGTTGGCGACGAGGATGCCGGTGATGCCCGTGCTGCTGGCCAGGGTGACCGGTTCGCCGGGGATGATGCGCACGTCGCCGAGGTGGCTTTGGACCGACTCCGAGACCAGTGTCCGGGTGGCCCCGGCCATCGTCTCCCGGTCGCGCCAGTGGACCGACTCCATCCGCAGGATCGCCGGGCGGAACGGGTCACCGTCGTCCACCAGGATGCTGTTGAAGAGGCGCACCTCGCGGCTGACGTCCGTGATCTGCCCCAAGTAGGTGGAGCTGAGCTCGTCCGAGTAGGCGTTGTTGGGGTACGTGAGCGGTTGGCGGGTCGTCTCCCGGTCGTCGGGGTCGGCCAGTTCGACGTCCGCCAACCGTTCGGGCGTCAGCCACGGCAGGGAGTCGCTGGCCTCCAGCACCCCGCTGGCCAGCTCGTCGCTCGGGTTCCAGTCGGGGCCGGGGTAGGCCACCACGACCCGTTCGCCTCCGGCGTTCTCCCCGGCGATCATCGCGGTCTCGGCGGCGAACCGCTGGAGCGCGAGTTCGGTCTCGCCCGGGCCTCGCGAGGGCATGGCCAGCACGTCGGCCAGTCCCTGGTCGGCGACCAGAGCGAACGGCTCCTCCTCCGGGCCACCCTCGACCGGGCGCAGCGCGGCCTGGGCCGTCGGGGTGGTGGACAGCCAGGACGCCGGCGGCTTGGCCGCCTCGTCCACCAGGAACCGGTGGGCTCCTTCGGCGGCCAGGAACTCGTACACCGCGTCGTCCATGAGGCCGTTGGGGGGGAGCGCGAACGACTCGTCGGCGGTCAGACCGAGCGCGCGCAGGACCGCGTCACGACCGATCTCGACCGAGGCGGCGGCGTCGGCGGTCATGCCGTTGCGCAGCAGGGACGCCAGGTCCGAGGAGGCGTAGGGGGTGGCCACGACGGTGTCTTCGGCCAGGACCGCCCTGGCCTCGCGCAGCCACACCTGGGCGGCGAGGTCGGCCTGGTGCTCCTCGCGCGCGGGGTCGGATCCGTCGGAGACCGCGATCGGGTCGCCCAGGACGTCGTGGGAGTCCCGGGCCAGTCGGACGATGTCGTCGAGCGTCCCGGGGTCCACGGCCCACGTGACCGGAACGCCCTCGGCGCCGGCCGGGTCGCCGTCCTCGGCCCCGTCCCCGCCGGAGGTCTCCGCGTCCGCTTCCCCGCCGCCGTCCGCGGTCTCCTCCGAAGCGTCGTCGGAGGGTTCGTCCCCGGTCGGCTCGGCGTCGGAGGGTTCGGCGGTCGCCCCGTCCGTCCGCTCCGGTTCGGGGGTGGGTTCCGTCGGCTCCTCGTCCAGCCCGAGCAGCTCGACCAGGTCCTCGTCGCCCGCCTCGAAGGCCAGGTCGGTCTGCGCGCCCGTCTCCAGGAGCCGGCTCAGGCGGCCGTCCTCGCCGACCGACTCCGAGAGCGCACCGCCGAGGAAGGTGTCGTCGTCGGCGCGCTGGGGTTCGGCCATGAGGGGCCACACCCACGCGATGTCCACGGAGGGGACGTCGTCGTCCTCACCGGTGAAGGGGAGGAAGGTGTACTGGGCGCCCAGGCGTTCGCCGTCGCCGTCGAGCGCCTCGATCACCAGCGGGTACACGCCGTAGGAGGACAGTTTCAGGTCCTCGACGGGGACGCTGAGCGAGAACTCCTCGCTGTCGTCCGGTGCCAGGGTGTCGGCCACGTCCTCGTCCGGACCGGGGGCGTTGGGCTGCCAGCCCGCGCCCGAGGCGAACTCGTCCAGTTCGTCGCGGCCGCTGAACGGGTGCCGGGAGTAGCGGATCCGGACGGTGACGTCCTCGACACCGCCCGCGGTGGTGTTGGTCACCACGCCGGAGACCCGGAGGGTGCTGTCGGAGTCGACCGCGTCCGGGGTGACGCGCTCGATGACGAGCGGTTCGACCGACTCGTCGTTCTCGGGCTCCGCCAGCGCGGGTGAGAGCGCGGCCGGTGTCGGAAGCAGACCGGCGGTCATGGCCATGACCGCGGCCGCGGAGGCAAATCGACGCAACGCTTGACCGGTTTCCTGATTCGGGTCCAGGTGGCCGTCCCGCCGGGGACACGGCGTGGGGCGGGATCGGTCTCGGTGCCCGCACGGCGCACGCGGCGGACTCGGGCGGGAGACGTGAGGCCGACGGGTCGTCCCACCACTGCACCCGAAGATACCGTCCGAGGCCGTCCGGCGCTCCCCCGAGGGAGTCGGGCGCCGCGGGAAGGGGAGTGCTCCCACGGAACATGCCCTAATCTGCGTGGTGTGCCGAACACAGAGTTTTCGAGTGAGAACGACACCGCCCGGCGCCCGGAGGCCGCGGCGGAACCCGCCGCGGACGCGCTGACCGGTGAGCAGCGGTCGGCGATCACCGCGCTGGTCGACTCGATCCAGCCCGTCTCCGGTGAACTCGGTGACCGCTTCTCCGCGCACGACCAGCAGCTCGCCGTCGTGGGCGGGCCGGTGCGCGACGCGCTTCTCGGCAGAGTCTCCAGCGACGTCGACCTCACCACCGACGCCGTGCCCCAGCGAATCCTGGAGATCGTCGACGGCTGGGCCGACTCCGTGTGGACGGTGGGCATCGAGTTCGGCACGGTGGGGCTGCGCAAGCGCGGCCTGCAACTGGAGATCACCACCTACCGCAGCGAGTCCTACTCGCCCAAGTCGCGCAAGCCGGACGTGAACTACGGCACCGACATCCACGGCGACCTGCTGCGCAGGGACTTCACCGTCAACGCCATGGCGGTGCGCCTGCCCGGCCAGGAGTTCGTCGACCCCTTCGGCGGGCTCGCCGACCTGCGCGCCGGGGTGCTGCGGACCCCAGGGCGCCCGGAGGACTCCTTCAGCGACGACCCGCTGCGCATCATGCGCGCGGTCCGCTTCGCCGCCCAGCTCGGCTTCACGCTCGCCCCCGAGGTGGCCGAGGCCGCGCGGAACATGGCGGACCGGCTCACCATCGTCTCCGCCGAGCGGGTCAAGGACGAGCTGGTCAAGCTCATGCTCAGCCCGAACCCGCGGCGCGGGATCGAGCTCATGGTCGATCTCGGGATCGCCCGGCACGTGCTGCCCGAGGTGCCCAAGATGCAGCTGGAGATCGACGAGCACCACCGGCACAAGGACGTCTACGAGCACTCGCTCACGGTTCTCGACCAGGCCATCGACCTGGAGAAGCGGCGCGGCCACGCGCCCGACCTCGTCCTGCGCCTGGCAGCCCTGCTGCACGACATCGGCAAGCCCAAGACGCGCGCCTTCGAATCGGGGAACCGGGTCACGTTCCACCACCACGAGGTGGTCGGCGCGTCGATGAGCCGCAAGCGCCTCACCGCGCTGCGCTTCCCCAAGGACGTGGTGTCGGACGTCAGCACCCTGGTCGGGCTGCACCTGCGGTTCCACGGGTACGGCAAGGGCGAGTGGACCGACTCGGCCGTGCGCCGGTACGCGCGCGACGCCGGGGACCAGCTGGAGCGGCTGCACATCCTCACCCGGGCCGACTGCACCACCCGCAACCGCCGCAAGGCCGCCGCGCTCTCGCGCTCCTACGACGACATCGAGCGCCGGATCGACAAGCTCGCCGAGCAGGAGGAGCTCGACAAGATCCGTCCGGACCTCGACGGCAACGAGATCCAGGAGATCCTGGGGGTCAAGCCGGGACCGGTCGTCGGCCGCGCCTACCGGTTCCTGCTGGAGCTGCGCTTGGAGAACGGGCCGATGTCCAAGGAGGACGCGACCTCCGAGCTGCGCGCCTGGGCGGCCGAGCACCTGGACCGGGACAGCTAGGGGCGCCCCGGGCCCAAGCGAGGCGGCGGGCCCGAAACGAACACGGGACGAAGCGCGGCGGAGGCCCCGATGGACACCGCTAGCGCCCCGGTTTGACGGCGGTCACCGCCATCGCCATGCCGAACACCCGCAGCGGGGTGCCCTCCAGGGCGTCGGACGCCGACTGGAGCGCCCGGGGCCGCCGGTCGAACGGCGGCATGACGTAGCTGATCGCCCGCACCCGCAGGCCCGCGCCGCGCAACAGCCGGCCCATCTCCTGGGTGGTGAACGCGCGCGCGTCGGACATGCGGTCGTGCAGCGGCCGGACCCACGGCAGGAACGGGGCGGTCAGCGCCGACCGCCGCCGACCGCCCCACAGCACCCCGTGGGTCTCGAACGGGAACCAGCGGTTCGGTGTGGTCAGGGAGAACGCTCCGCCGGGCTTGAGCACCCGGTGGATCTCCGACAGACTCCCCTCCAGGTCCTCCATGTGCTCCAGCGCCTCGAACGCGGTGACCCGATCGAAGGTGTTGGCCTCGAAGGCGAGGGCGTCGGCGGACATCTTGTGCACGCCGATCCGGTGTTCGACCTCGCTCCCGGCGATCCGCTCGGTGAAGGCGTTCAGGCACTCCGGCTCCACGTCGACGGCGTCCACCCGCACGTAACCATGGGCGAGCTCGACCGTGTGGGCGCCGTCCCCGCACCCGACGTCCAGCAGTCGGTCCCCGTAGGTCGGCAGGTGCTGGGACACGGCCTCCACGCGCTTGGCCACCCCCCGGGCGCCGAAGACACGCGTCGGTTCCCCGAGTCCGTAACCGCCGGTCATGGCACATCATCCCCTGTCCGTAGGCGAGGTCCTCTCCCGGGGACACTACATGAAGTGACCGGATCATTACCCGGAGATGGTGCGAAGGGGTGGAGGGCTCAGCAGGAGCAGGACGGAGCCCCGACGGGGACGACCAGGGGGTCGGCCGGTCGGCGCTCCACACCGCGGGCGGTCTCGACGGGCAGGCCCTCGCGGATCCAGTACTCCATACCGCCGACCATCTCCTTGACGCGGTAGCCGAGCGTGGCCAGTGCGAGCGCGCCCCGGGCGGCTCCGTCGCACGCCGGACCCCAGCAGTAGGTCACGACCGGGAGCGCGGGGTCGATGAGGTTCGCCGCCCCGTCGGCGATCCGGGCGTTGGGCAGGTGCACCGCCCCCGGCACGTGTCCTTGCTCCCAGGCGGTCGCGTCCCTGGTGTCGACGAGGACGAACCCGGGGTCGGCCCCCTCCAGAGCCGTGTGGACGTCGGCGACGTCGGTGTACAGGGACAGGCGGGCCGCGAAGTGCGCCGCCGCGATCGCGGGGTCGGTCGGAGCCGTGCGCAGGACGGGGCTGGTGGAGGTGTGTGTCGTCATGCCCACAACGTTATGGAGGGCGTGCCGGTCCCGGACAGGGAGAAACCACGGCATCGGGTGGCGTTGGCCGTGGGAACCACGGTATGCATGGACCATGGCCGACGCATCACTGGACGAGACCGATCTCCGCCTTCTGCGGGCCCTCCAGGCGGACGGTCGGGCGACCTACGCCGACCTGGCCCGGGCGGTGTCCATGTCGGCCAGTGCCGTCACCGAACGGGTGCGCCGTCTGGAGGAGAGCGGCGTCATCACCGGTTACACCGCCGCCGTCGACCCGGAACGGCTCGGGTTCTCCGTCTTGGCCTTCGTCCGGCTCCGTTACCCCGTCGGCAACCGCGGGCCCTACCACGACCTCCTCGCCACCACCCCCGAGATCACCGAGGCCCACCACGTCACGGGTGAGGACTGCTACCTGATGAAGGCGGTCGCCCGCTCCATGCGCCACCTGGAGGAGGTGGTCGGCAGGATCGCCGCCCTGGGACCGGTCACCACCAACGTCGTCTACTCCAGCCCCGTCGCGGGCCGCTCGCCGATCGAGGGCGGCGGAGCGGGGTGATCGGGGGCGTCAGGTCCGGCGTCCGGTCAGGGCGAACTGCGCCCCGACACCGATCATCAGCGCCCCCGACACCGTCCCGGTGACCTCCATCCGCCGGGGCCGGGCGGCGAACCACCCGCGCACCGTTCCCGCGAGCAGTCCGTAACAGGTGTCGGAGACCACCGCGGTCAGGAGGAAGAGCGCGCCGAACAGGGCGATCTGCGGCGCGACCGGGCCGAGCGAGGGATCGGCGAACTGGGGGAGGGCGGCGACGAAGAAGACCAGGGTCTTGGGGTTGGTCAGGCCGACCACGAAGCCGTCCCACAACGAGCGCGTACGGGGCAGCGGACCCGCGGCCGACCCGTCGAGGGCGTCGGCGGTCGCCCTCCGGTGCCGGATGGTCTGGATGCCGAGGTACACGAGGTAGGCGGCGCCGACCAGCTTCACCGCGGTGAACAGCGGAGCGAACGCCGTCACCAGCGCCCCCACACCGAGGGCGACCGCCAGAACGAGGACCAGGCCCCCGAGCGCGTTCCCCAGTACCGAGAGGACGGCGACGCCGCGCCCGTGGGCGATCGCGCGGCCGACGACGAAGAGCACGCTCGGTCCGGGGACGACGACGAGCAGGACCGAGGCGGCGGTGAAGGCGAGGAGGGTGGGCAGGGTCGGCACGGGGCCTCCGTTTCCGGTCACCTGAGAGCGGTCCCGGAAGCCTAGCCACTGTCCCGGTCGGGAGTCGAAGGGCTTTCCGGGAAAGGTTCGGGAGGCGTGTCGATCCGGGGCGGGCCCGTTCGACGGGAGGATGGAGGCAACAACAGGAGAGACCGAGGAGACAGAAGATGCGCCCCCTGATCGTCACCGCGTTCGTGTCCGTCGACGGCGTCATGGAGGCCCCCGGCGGTGAACCCGGTTACCGCAACACCGGCTGGACCCTCAACAGTGTCGAGATGGATCCGGCCGCCTACGGGATCAAGGCCCGGGAACAGGAGGAGGCCACCGCGTTGCTCCTCGGCCGCCGCAGCTACGAGGCGTTCGCGCCGGTCTGGCCGACGATGACGGAGGAGTTCGCCGGGTACAACGCCATGCCCCGGTACGTGGTCTCCACGACGCTGACCGAGGAGGACCCGCGCTGGCCCGCCTCGATCCTGCGTTCCGTCGACGACGTCGCCGCGCTCAAGAGGACCGAGGGCGGCCCGATCTCCGTCCACGGCAGCGCCACCCTGGGTCAGGCCCTCGCCGACGCCGGGCTGGTCGACCGCTACCACCTGCTGGTGTTCCCGGTGCTGCTCGGCGCGGGCAAGCGGCTGTTCAGCGAGGCCGACAGGGACGCCCGGAAGCTGACGCTGGTCGAGCACGAGGTGTACTCCAACGGCGTGCAGAAGCAGGTCTTCGACGTCGTGGGCCAGTAGTACGTCGTCGGGTTCCCGCGTTCCATCCGCGAGGACACCCGGAGCGGGTCGCGCACCGGCCCGGTGGGCGTGGCCGACCGGTGGG
>NZ_ANBC01000624.1 GCF_000341125.1 Nocardiopsis lucentensis DSM 44048
CGTCGACGCTTCGGGTGGCCTCGGCCCACTGGTCCAGGTCCCGCAGTCGGGCCGCCAGCGCGTCGCGCAGGTCGGTTTCCGCCTGCCCGCCCAGAGCGAGCCTGCGCGGGGGGTTCCCGGAGCCGACCGCGTCCAGGACGACCCGTGCGGCCCTGGCCGGGTCGCAGAACGCCTCGGGGGGCAGGTCGCTCAGCGTCTTCCGCACCGCCCGTACGGTCTGGTCGTAGTCCTCGGCGGCCTCGGCGAAATCGAGGTTGGCCAGGAACGGCGTCGCGGTGAGGGCGGGTTCGACGAGGGTGACCGTGATTCCCAGGGGCTCCAGTTCGGCCGCCAGCGCGTCGGACATGCCTTCGACGGCGTGTTTGGTCGCGGCCAGCAGGCCGACACCGGGAAGTGCGAGCTGACCGTAGATGGAGGACCCCTGTAGGACGTGGCCGGACCCTTGCCCGCGCAGTACCGGCAGGGTGGCGCGCAGCACGTTCAGCACGCCGAAGACGTTCGTCTCGAAGATGGCCCGGGCCTGGGCGTCGGTGGCCTCCTCGACCGCGCCGAACAGGCCGTAGCCGGCGTTGTTGGCGACGACGTCGACGCGTCCGAACCGGTCGACGGTCTCGTCCACCGCCGCGCGGACGGAGCCCTGGTCGCGGACGTCGGCGGCCAGGGCGAGCAGTGTCCCGGGAAACCGCTCGCGGAGGTCGGCGAGGGCGTCCACGCGCCGGGCGATGGCCGTGACCCGGTCCCCGCGGGTGAGGGCGGCGAGCACCAGTTCACGACCGATGCCGGAGGAGCCGCCGGTGACGAACCAGCTGCGAGGAGTGCCCGAAGTGGGGGTGTTGTCTGTCATGGTTGCGAGCTTAGATCTTTAGAGCGCAACTTACAAGCTAGATCTTCCACAATAGTTGCGTGCATAAGGCTTTTTGTTCGTGTCATACCGTGTCTGACATGGGTGTAACCGATGGCAGGAACTCGCGCAGTCCGCTCCAGCCCACGAAGACGGCGGAGCTTCTTCTCGACTTCGTCAACACGCGCCCGGTCGACGGACGCCCGGAGCGGCTCGCCGACGCCGGCACGATGGCCGAGTGGCTGGTCGAGTGCGGCCTGGCCCCCGAGGGCACGCTGACCACGGAGGCGGACGCGGCGAACGCGCGGGAACTCAGGGCCGCCCTGGTGGTCGTGATGCTCGCGCACGCGGGAGGCGCCGACGGTACGGACCCGTCACTGGATGAGGCCGAACGGCTGCTCCGGCGTGCCGGGACGCTCCATCCGCTGGCCCCGGTCGTCACCGCCGCCGGAAGCAGCCTCGTCTCCTCCCAGACCGGGGTCGCGGGTGCGCTGGGCGCCCTCCTCGCCGCGGCGGCCGACCTCGCCCGGCAGAACGGCTGGGCCAGGCTCAAGGCGTGCCGGAACCCCCCCTGCCACCTGGGCTTCTACGACCGCACGAGGAACTCCTCGGCCACCTACTGCGGTCCCGGCTGCGGCTCGCAGGTGTCCATGCGCG
>NZ_ANBC01000625.1 GCF_000341125.1 Nocardiopsis lucentensis DSM 44048
CTCCCTCAGGCGGCCCGCCTCGACGCCTCGTCCTCCTCGGGCGCGGCGGTCCACCGCGCCCGGGCCGCCCAGGCGGCGGCCATCGCCAGATACACGGCGGCGACGCCGGACACCACGGGGACGCTCACCCCCGACGGCGGCACCAGCCCGGCGGTGAGCGCGGCGCCCAGGACGAACGTCGCGTTGAACAGCACGTCGTAGACGGAGAATACCCGGCCCCGGTACGCGTCGTCGACATGTCGCTGAACCAACGTGTCGACCGTGACCTTCACCCCCTGGGAGACCAGCCCCAGGACGAACGCCGCCACGGGGAACAGGGCGGGGGAGAACGGGAGGCCGAAGGTCACCAAGGCCACGGCCGCGACCGCCAGCAGCAGCGCGATCCACGCGCTCGGGCTCATCCGCGCGGTCGCCCACGGGGTGGCCACCGCCCCCAGGAAGAACCCCACCGCCGACAGCCCCATCGCCACGGAGAAGCCCGCGAGCCCCGCGACACCGCCCGCGGTGAACGTGTTGTTGTACAGCAGCAGCGTGATCAGCGTGGCGACACCGAACAGGACCCGGTGGCCGCCGATCGTCAACAGGCCGTCCCTGGGCGCGGGGCGGTGCCACACGTGCCGGAGCCCGTCGACCATCCCGCGCACCACGTTGGCGACGGCCGCCCGCACGGCCTCCGGTTCGCGCTCCAGGTGGGGGCCCAGCTCCCGGTACTCGAGGGTGAGCGACACCCCGGCCGCGCCGACGAAGCCCAGCGCGGCGGCGAACAGGATCAGCCCGGTGCCCAACGCCGCCTCACCGCCGACCAGGCCGATCGCGGCGCCCGTCCCCGCGCCCAGGAAGCTCGCGACGGTCCCGCTCGTCGGGGTGACCGCGTTGGCCATCATCAGCTTGTCCCGGGGCACCACGTACGGCAGACCGGCGGAGAGCCCGGACAGGAAGAAGCGGTTGACGCTCAGCACCAGGAGCGCGGCGACGAAGAACGCGGGCCCCTCGCCGTCCGACACCAGCACGGCCGTCAGCGCGGCGAGGGCCGCCTTGGCCAGGGAGGACAGGAGCAGGACCTGACGGCGCGGCCACCGGTCGATGAGGACGCCCGCGAACGGGGCGACCACGGAGAAGGGGAGGAGCAGGACCGCGAAGGCGGCCGCGACGGCGCCCGCGCTCGTGTGCTGCTCGGGGGTGAAGAAGACGAACCCCGCCAGCCCGGCCTGGTAGACCCCGTCGGAGAACTGCGAGACCAGACGGGTGCCGAACAGCCGACGGAACCTCGGTCCCCGCAGGACCACGCGTAGATCGCCGAAGAAGGACACGCGTTCAGAGTAGGTTCTGTGTCCGGGGGCGGTGACCCCAGGGGGTCGCCGTTCGGGCGCCCGGACACGGGCCGGAGAGAGGCGGCGGGCCCACGACGAGCACCGCCGGCCCGGGGCCCTGGGACCCCGGGCACACACGGGTCAGCCCTCGTCGTCACCCGTGATGAAGCGCTCGACCGCGTCGTGCGCCTCGCTGTCGCTGTACTGCACGGGCGGGGACTTCATGAAGTAGGAGGACGGCTCCAGGATGGGGCCGCCGATCCCGCGGTCCTTGGCGATCTTCGCGGCGCGGACCGCGTCGATGATGATGCCCGCGGAGTTCGGGGAGTCCCAGACCTCCAGCTTGTACTCCAGGTTCAGCGGGACGTCGCCGAACGCGCGGCCCTCCAGACGGATGTAGGCCCACTTGCGGTCGTCCAGCCACGGCACGTGGTCCGACGGGCCGATGTGCACGGCGCCGGCGTTGAGCTCGTGCGGGATCTGGGAGGTGACGGACTGGGTCTTGGAGACCTTCTTCGACTCCAGGCGCTCGCGCTCCAACATGTTCTTGAAGTCCATGTTGCCGCCGAAGTTGAGCTGGTAGGTCCGGTCGACGATGACGCCGCGGTCCTCGAACAGCTTGGACAGCACGCGGTGGGTGATGGTCGCGCCGATCTGCGACTTGATGTCGTCGCCGATGATCGGAACGCCCGCCTCGGTGAACTTCTCCGCCCACTCGGGGTCGGAGGCGATGAACACCGGCAGGGCGTTGACGAAGGCCACGCCCGCGTCGATCGCGCACTGGGCGTAGAACTTGTCGGCCTCCTCCGAGCCCACCGGGAGGTAGGACACCAGCACGTCGGCCTTGCTGGCCTTGAGCGCCGCGACCACGTCCACGGCGTCCTCGGGGGACTCCTGGACCATCTCGCGGTAGTACTTGCCGAGCCCGTCGTAGGTCGGGCCGCGCATGACGGTCACGCCGGTCGGCGGGACGTCGCAGATCTTGATCGTGTTGTTCTCGCTGGCCACGATGGCGTCGGCCAGGTCGTGACCGACCTTCTTGGCGTCCACGTCGAAGGCCGCGACGAACTCGATGTCGCGGACGTGGTACGGGCCGAACTGGACGTGCATCAGGCCGGGCACCCGGGACTCCGGGTTGGCGTCCTTGTAGTAGTGCACGCCTTGGACGAGCGACGCCGCACAGTTGCCGACGCCCACGACGGCTACACGTACCGAACCCATTGGTCCTTGCTCCTTCTTCTCCGCGAACATGGATTCCACAGCGCACGACGGCGGAACCGCCCCGACCGTGGCCGGGGACCGTCGTCCCGCGTCCGTTATCCGTATGTGGTCAGCAGCGCACGTGGCGGTTCTGTTCCCGTGCACGGCACGCGGGCCCGGGGAGAACATGCATATCTGGCTGGTTTGTTCAGCAATGACTCTATCCTCGCCCGTCGGCGGAACCGCATGTCATCCAGGTGACACGCGGGGGCGCGTGCCGTCGCCCTCCTGATCACGCCGGTGTCCGGGCGGCGGTCCGCGCGCAATCTCACACGCGGCCGGCGCGTCCGCGCGCCCCCGCTCCCGAACCGGTCGTTCGGTGGAGTCGGCCCCCGGCGTTCCCGTCCGTTCCGTCGAGCGCGTTACCCTCACGCGTGGGTTGTGCTATACCGTTCCATCGCTCTAACGTGACCTGTGATTTGCGTGCGCGGCCAGTAGCACCCCGGACGCCGTCCCCGCCGCGGCGGCGTCCCGCCGGAGTAGGGCACCGGCACGGGGTTCAGCCCACGCAGGCCAACGATCAGGAGGAAGCAGCGGCCAACGTCTTCGCGACCTGTTGAAAACCCGCGTGCGCGTTCAGGCGTCCTTCCGACAAGCCTTCGACGGCGGGCGCATTCGCGGATCCGGCTGACACGAGCCGACCGCGCCGGTCACCGCGGACAGGTCGCGGACCACTGATCCCCCAGGGGGACCGCCCCCCGTTCCACCCAGGAATCGTCAGGCCGACCGGCCGTGAGAGGCAATCGAGGACCACGTGAGTACCGAACGACGACGGAATGCCGATGGCGGCCGTCGCAGGGCCGAGGGCCCGGGCGACGGTCCACGAGGCGGTGGACGGCGCAGGGCGGACGGCCCTCCCCCGGGAGGGCGCGCGGGCGGACGTCGGCGGCCCGACGACGAGGGCGGCTTCTTCGGAGACGCCCCCGCCGAGCGGCCCCGGCGGCCCCGGCCCCAGCCCGACGCGGCGCGCGCGGGGGGCGACCCCCGCAGGCGCCCCGACGCCCAGCGCCGACGCCCGCCGGAGGGCGGCGAGCGGCCCCGGCGCAGGCCCCCGGAGGACGGGGACCGTCCGCGCCGCCGCCCCGAGGGCGAGCGGCCCCGTCGCCGTCCGGAGGGAGCGGCGGGCGCGGGGG
>NZ_ANBC01000626.1 GCF_000341125.1 Nocardiopsis lucentensis DSM 44048
GCGGTCGTCGGCGTGCGAACGGTCCGCGTGACCCGCGCGAGCGGGAGCACGGCGCCCGTGCGGAGGGCGGCGGTCGCGGCCCCGGCCGGGGCGGGCGCGGTTCCGGCGGTGGTCGCGGGTCCGGCGGTGGCGGAGGCCGCCGCCGCGGGCGCCAGGAGGAGCCGGACGACCGTCCGTGGATCAAGCGGGCCTGGTCCAAGACCTGGAAGCCGCTGCTGGCCTTCTGCGGGCTCATGATCATCGGCGGCGTGGCCGCCTTCGCGGTCATGTACGCGATGGCCCCCGACCCGGGGGAACTCCAGGACGCGGCGGAGGAGCCGCCCTCGGCCACCCAGATCTTCTGGGCGCCGGAGGAGGAAGGGGCCGAGCCCGAGGTGGCGGTGACCACCGGTGAGGTCCAGCGGGTCACGGTGACGAGGGAGGAGATCCCCCCGGAGGTCATCGACGGCGTGCTCGCCGCCGAGCAGCGGACCTTCTACGAGGACGGCGGCATCAACTTCATGGGGATCGGCCGCGCGGTCCTGTCCGGGGGTTCCGCGGGCGGCGGCTCCACCATCACCCAGCAGATGGCGCGCAACTACTACACCAGCGAGCTCAGCACCGAGCAGACGGTCAGCCGGAAGATCAAGGAGATCTTCATCTCGATCAAGCTGGACCAGCAGGTTCCCAAGGACGAGATCCTCACGACCTACCTGAACACGATCTACTTCGGCCGCGGCGCCTCGGGGATCGAGATGGCCGCCGAACGCTACTTCGACAAGGACCTCGACGAGCTGACCCCCGCCGAGGGAGCGTTCCTGGGACTCATCATCCAGCAGCCCAGCAGGTTCGAGAACGTCAAGGAGGGCGACGGCTACTGGTACGACTACCTCACCGGGGAACGCTGGGAGTACATGCAGAACCAGCTGGCGCTCATGTACGAGGAGACGGGCGGCGAACGGGGCCTGCCCCGCGAGGAGGCCATGGCCCTGGAGCTCCCCGACCGGGTTCCCTACGGCGTCGAGGAGACCGGCTCGGACGACCCCAAGTTCAACTACGTCCGCCAGGAGGTGGTCAACGAGATCCTCGAGCGCTACGAGGGCGTCGACTCCCAGGCCCTGGCCACCGGGGGCTACCAGGTGCGGACCTCCCTCGACCCCGATCTCATGGACGCGGCCCGTCTGGCCTTCGACGAGGCGCTCCCGCCGGTGGCCGGGTTCGACAAGGTGGAGCTCATGGAGGGCCTGACCGCGATCGAGAACGAGACCGGGCGGATCCTCGCCTTCCACGGCGGTGACGACGCGGCGACGGACCCGGAGAACTCCCTGACCCACCGGACCCAGGCCGGGTCGTCCTACAAGCCCTACGTGCTGGTGACCGCGCTCAAGCAGAACATCAGCATGGAGACCACGTTCAACGGCGACTCGCCGCAGACGTTCGCGGGGGTGGGCGAGGTGAACAACTCCAACCTCCAGAGCCGCGGCGCCGTCAACCTGATCGAGTCCACGGCCGACTCCATCAACACCAGCTACGTGCACGCGGCCGAGGTGGTCGGCGCCCCGGCGGTCGAGGAGACGGCGATCGAGCTGGGCGTGAACCCGATCCACACGGAGACCTCCACCACGTCCCCGCTCATCGCCCTGGGCACCCACCTCGTGAGCACGTACGACCAGGCCAACGCGTACTCGACCATCGCCAACGGGGGCACCAGCATCCCCGCGCACATGGTCGTCGAGCTGTACGACGGCAAGGGAAACCTGGTGGAACCCAAGGACAGGGCCGAACTCGACGGCGAGCAGGTGATCGACTCCGACATCGCCGCCGACGCCACCTACGCGATGCGCCAGGTGGTCGAGGCCGGCGGCGGCGGCAACGCCGCCCTCAGCGACGGCCGCCCGGTGGCGGGCAAGACGGGTACCTCGAGCGGCGCGGTGTCGACGTGGTTCGTCGGATACACGCCGCAGGTGACCACGGCGGTCAGCCTGAGCCGACACAGCGGCGGGAAGCTGGCCTTCGAGGGCATCCCCAACAACCGGACCTTCGGTGGCACCACCTCCGCGCTGGTGTGGAAGCACTTCATGGACAACGCGATGGAGGGCATGGAGGTGCGGGACTTCCCGGCGCGCGCGAACGTCGGCGAGGTCGACAACTTCGGTCCCAGCCCGAGCCCGAGCCCGAGCGAGAGCCCCTCGGAGGAGCCCAGCGAGGAGCCGTCGGAGGAGCCCAGCAACGACGACGTCTGCGACCCGGACCAGCCCGGCAACGGGAACGGGAACGGCAACGGGAATCCGGACTGCCCCGACCCCAGCGAACCCGACGTCTGCGACCCGGTGGACGATCCCCTGTGCGAGGAGCCCGATCCCGGTGACGGGGACGACTGCGGTCCCCTCGGCTGGAACTGCCCGGACCCGACCGGCGACCCCACGGACGACCCGACCGACGGCGGTGGCGGCGATGACGGTGACGGTGACGGCACCGGCAGGCCGAACGGCAACAACGCCATGGTCCGACCCTCACGGGAGGACTGACCGGACCTTCCGGCCATGACCGAGGGCCGGTGCGCGGCGACCCCGCGCACCGGCCCTTCGCGTGTTCGCGCCCCGACGGCCGGGTCCCCTTGTCGACTTGTCCACAGGTATCCACGACAGCGCCGATCCGGTGCGCGCCGGCTGGTAATCTTGGCTCCCGTATGGATCAGAGTCCGCGCGGTGCCCCGCTCCTCGGGAGCGGAATCGGCCCCGGACTCCTGACCTCCTGCCATGGAGATTCCATGGCCGCAACAGTCCAGAGGAGGAACGTACGCCTATGCGTCGTTACGAAATCATGGTCATCCTCGAGCCCGGCCTCGACGAGCGCACCGTCGCCCCGTCGCTGGAGAACTTCCTGGGCGTCGTCCGAGGCGACGGCGGATCGGTCGAGAAGGTCGACATCTGGGGCAAGCGCCGTCTCGCCTACGACATCGACAAGAACGCCGAGGGCATCTACGCCGTCATCGACCTCACCGCCAAGCCGGAGACGGTCAAGGAGCTGGACCGCCAGCTCGGCATCAACGAGTCCGTCCTGCGCACCAAGGTCCTTCGGCCCGAGGTCCACTAACAGGGCGTTCGCGCCCGCACCCCCCGCCGCCCCGAAACGTCCGTAGTGTCACTACCGGCACGGATGATCGGGGGAGCAGGCGACCCCGCCTGATCCGACTATCTCGAACCGGAGCCGATCCATGGCAGGCGAAACCCAGATCACGCTCGTCGGCAATCTCGTCGACGACCCTGAACTGCGCTTCACGCCCAGCGGAGCCGCGGTCGCCAACTTCCGTGTGGCGTCCACGCCGCGCACCTTCGACCGCCAGTCGGGTGAGTGGAAGGACGGCGAGTCCATGTTCCTCACCTGCACCGTCTGGCGGCAGTACGCGGAGAACGTGGCCGAGTCCCTTCAGCGTGGCATGCGCGTCATCGTGCAGGGCAGGCTGAAGCAGCGCTCGTACGAGACCCGTGAGGGCGAGAAGCGGACCGTCTTCGAGATCGACGTCGACGAGGTCGGCCCGGCCCTGCGCAGCGCCACCGCCAAGGTGACCAAGACGCAGCGCCAGGGCGGCGGCTTCGGCGGCGGCGGTGGCGGTTTCGGTGGCGGCCAGCCCCAGGGCGGCG
>NZ_ANBC01000627.1 GCF_000341125.1 Nocardiopsis lucentensis DSM 44048
CGGTGCCCGCCCGAGGGCGCCGAGCCACCATCCACTTGTCACAGACCATCCCCGGGAGGACCCCGGGGCTCTTGCGAAGGAGCACCACGATGGCCAAGCCGGCAGCTCGCAAGCCCAAGAAGAAGGTTTGCCTCTTCTGCCAGGAGAAGCAGTCCTACATCGACTACAAGGACACCACGCTTCTCCGTAAGTTCATCTCCGAGCGCGGGAAGATCCGCGCCCGCCGCGTCACGGGTAACTGCACCCAGCACCAGCGCGACGTCGCGACCGCGATCAAGAACGCGCGCGAGGTGGCCCTGCTGCCCTACACCAGCACCGCTCGCTAGCCGGGATTTTCCGAGGGAGGTTTTTGTCGTGAAGCTGATCCTGACCCACGAGGTCAACGGTCTCGGAGCCCCCGGCGACGTCGTCGAGGTGAAGAACGGCTACGGCCGCAACTACCTGCTGCCCCGCGGGTTCGCCATTCGGTGGACGCGTGGCGGCCAGAAGCAGATCGACCTGATCCAGCGGGCGCGCTCCGCGCGTGACATCCGCAGCCTGGACGAGGCCCGCCAGGTCGCCGGTCAGGTCGGTGCGCTCACCGTGCGTCTCAAGCAGCGCGCCGGTGAGGGCGGTCGTCTGTTCGGTGCGGTCAAGCCCGCGGACATCGTCGAGGCCGTGAAGGCCTCCGGCGGTCCCGAGCTGGACAAGCGCCGGATCGAGATCAAGAACCCGATCAAGTCCGCCGGTGCCCACAAGGTCCAGGTCCGCCTGCACCCCGAGGTCTCCGCGCAGATCAAGCTGGACGTCGTCGGCGTCTGAGCCGATCCGTCCGACTCGTCGGTACCCCGCTTCTCCACGGGAGAGGCGGGGTACCTGCGTTTCAGGGCCGCTTCACGCGCGGGGTGCCCGAGACACGCCAAGGAACCGGAACGCACTCTTTAGTTACTCATTGTAACTTATCGTGTTCTCTGTGTTGGTATCACGCATAGTGACACCCCGCACGGAGAGGACGACGAACCATGTCCGTTCACAGACGACCCACTCCTGACCATCCACCACTCGTGGATCGCAGAACCATGCTCCGAGGGTCCGCCCTGGCGGCCGGGGGAGTGCTGCTCGGTGGAACGATGGCCGTGTCCGCGACGGACACGGCCATCGCCGCGGTGCGGCCCAAGGTGTACAAGCGGTCCGACTGGGGGGCTCGGCGGCCCAAGACACCGGTCGACATCCTCGGCCACCCGCCGACCCACATCGTCGTGCACCACACGGCCACGTCCAACACGTCCGACATGTCGAAGTCGCACGCCGCCGCGCTGTCCCGGGCGATCCAGCGGCACCACATGGACAACAACGGGTGGAACGACACCGGCCAGCAGCTGACGATCAGCCGGGGCGGCTACATCATGGAGGGGCGGGACAGGTCGCTGCCGTCGATCTGGAACGGCGGACACGTGATCGGGGCGCACACCGCCAACCACAACTCGCACACGATCGGGATCGAGAACGAGGGCCTCTACAGCTCGGCCAAGCCGCCGGGGGAGCTGATGGAGGCGCTGGTGGAGACGTGTACCTGGCTGTGCCTCGTCTACCAGCTCAACCCGGCCGACGCGATCGTCGGCCACAGGGACTTCAACGCGACCGCGTGCCCCGGCGACCGGCTGTACGCGATGCTGCCCGAGCTGCGCAGGGACGTGGCGTCCAGCCTGCGGGAGAAGCTGCGGCACCTGAGCCGGGTCGCCGGCACCGAGCTGACGCTGGAGGAGCTGCCCACCTATCCGCCCACCCCGAACGGGGAGCGGAGCATGCCCTTCTACCACGGTCCGGCCCTGGGAGAGCTCGACACGTCCGCCTGACCGCCCCGTGACCCGGGCGGACGTCCGGGGGCCGGGGACACCCCTCACCCCAGGCTCCCGACGGCGGTCGACATGTGGTGATCGCGCTTTGTCGTCTTGTCGAGGTGTGGGCACGGCGTGCCCCGTCTACGGGTGGTAGAGGGCGCGGGCGCGCGTCAGGTCGGCATGCCCGGTCCGGCCGAGGCTGAGGAAGTAGTTCACCTGCCATGCCTGGACGCCCCGGGCCCGCCGGTTGGTCGTGGTCACCCACGGCGGATAGACGCGGAATCCGCGCTTTCCTCCGGAGCCGTCACGGGAGACGATGCCGCGTTCGCACAGCACCTCGCGCGGGAACACGAACTGCCCGAAGCCGTCGCCACGGCTGCTGACGACGAAGAGGTCCACCCCGTCGTCGGTGTCGAAGGGGCGGATCGGCCCCTCCTGAGACCGCTGCCACACGGTGACGAACTGGCCCGCCTTCGTCGGGGTGGTCTTGGCCACGCGGAACCGAACCGAGCGCCCGTCGAGCGTGAACGCGCAGGCCGCGTACTCGGCGCTCTCCGGTTCGGGGGCCGGTGGCGAGCAGGTGAAACCGCTGGGGTCGTACACCGACGCCTTCGCCGCCAGCAGGTCACCGTGAAACCCCGCCCACGGCTCATTCGTCACCATGCCGCCAGTCTGCCATCACGCCCGGGGCCATCACCCCGGGCGGTCCAAGGAAGACGGGTGCCCGTGCACCCGGACCTCGACCCTCGCACCGGGTGCACGAGGGGCCCACGACGGGGTTCAGGAGCGGGTCGCTCCGGTGACCAACCAGGCCGTGCCGCGCGCTCGGACCCCGAGGGTGACCGCGCGGGCGAGGATCCATACCGCGAACGCCGTCCACAGGCCGATCAGCCCCCACAGCTCATCGGCCGCCAGTCGGGGCAGCAGCAGGGCGAACGGCAGGAAGACCAGCATCGTCCACAGCGACGCCCACGCCAGATAGCGCTGGTCCCCGGCGCCCATCAGCACACCGTCGAGGACCATGGTCACCCCGCTCAGGGGTTGCAGGAGGGCGGCGACCACGAGCGTGGCCATGATGAGGACGCGCACCTCGGGGTCGGCGGTGAACGGTATCGGGGCCCAGGGCAGCACGGCGAACACCAGCACCATGAACACCAGACCGAGCAGGACACCCCACTCGACCATGCGCCGGGTCGCGTCGCGGGTGCCGGGCACGTCCCCGGCGCCCAGGTACCGGCCGACGATCGACTGACCGGCGATGGCGATCGCGTCCATCGCGAACACGAGCAGCGCCCACACGTTGAAACTGACCTGGTGGGCGGCGATCGACTCGTCGCCGAGCCGCGCGGCCACGGCCGTCGTCACCAGGAGCACCACCCGCATCGACACGCTGCGCAGGAACAGCGCGAACCCCGCCGAGGCGGAGGCCCGCAGTCCGCCCAGGCTGGGCGCCAGGGACACCCGCTCACGGCGCGCGGCCCGGGCGATCATCGCGACGTACCAGAACGCCCCGCCCCCCTGAGCGATCACCGTCGACCAGGCCGAACCCGCGATCCCCCAGTCGAGGAGCAGCACGAACACCGCGCACAGCGCCGCGTTGCCCACGTACGACGCGACCGCGACCACCAGTGGGGTACGAGCGTCCTGGAGTCCCCGCAAAACACCGGTTCCCGCCATGACGATCAGCAGGAACGGTGTACTCAGCAGACTGATCCGCAGGTAGGTGAGCGCGTATGGGCGTACGTCCGCCGAAGCGCCCAGCAGGTCGACGAGCGCGGGCCCCAGCGGCCAGCCGACCGCGATGGCCGCCACACCCAGCAGGACGGCCAGCCAGAGGCCGTCGACCCCGTCCCGGATACCTCCGCGCACGTCCCCGGCGCCGAACTTGCGGGCGACCGCCGCCGTGGTCCCGTAGGCGAGGAAGATGCACACGGACGCCAGGGTCAGCAGTACCTGCCCCGCCACCCCCAGCGCGCCCAGGGCCTGGGTGCCCAGGGTGCCGACGATCGCCGTGTCGGTGAGCAGGAACAGCGGTTCGGCGACGAGGGCGAAGAAGGAGGGGACCGCCAGGGCGAGGATCTCGCGGTCATGGCGGTGGCGGAACGGGGCCGCCGAGAGGAGTTTCGGCATGACCCCGCCACAGTACCGGACAGGCGTTCGATGGGGATTGAGAGGTTGTCCACAACCCCGCCGAAGCCTGTGGATAACTTGTGGAAACGGGGGGCGTGAGACATCTTTCACGTCTCCGTCCACACTGTGTTTTCGCAGGTGGAAGTCGGTATGTGTGGATGTGGGGAAAGTTATCCACAGGTGATGTGCACAACCTCTGTCCCGGATGCCCCGCAGGGCACCGGAGATGGTGATAAAGGACGGGTACACAACCCGCTCCGCGGCGTCCCCGCTCTCGGCCATGCGGCATGCTGGAGAGGTCGGGCCGCGTCCGGACCCGACGCGAGGCACGTCCCCTGGGAGAGAGTTCGTGAGTGTTGCCGAGCCACCGCCCGAGACAGGCGGATACGAGCGCACACCCCCGCACGACATCCAGGCGGAGCAGAGTGTGCTCGGTGGCATGCTGCTCTCCAAGGACGCCATCACACAGGTCGTGGAGATCATCCGGTCCGCGGACTTCTACCGACCGGCGCACCAGATCATCTACGACTGCGTCGTCGACCTCTTCTCCCGTGGTGAGCCGGTCGACGCCATCTCCGTCAATGCCGAACTGACCAAGCGCGGCGAGGCCACCCGTGTCGGCGGCGCCACCTACCTGCACACGCTGACCGAGGCCATCCCGACCGCCGCCAACGCGGGCTACTACGCCAAGATCGTCTCCGACCGCGCCGTCCTGCGCCGCCTGGTCGAGGTCGGCACCCGGATCGCCCAGATCGGGTACGCGGGGGACGGCGAGGTGGACGACCTCGTCGACCACGCCCAGGCCGAGGTGTACAAGGTCGCGGAGAAGCGCACGGGCGAGGACTACGTCATCCTCGGCGACGTCATGCCCGGAGCCCTGGACGAGATCGAGGCGATCGGCGCCCAGGACGGCACGCTCACCGGTGTACCGACGGGCTTCGCCGACTTCGACGCCCTGACCAACGGTCTCCACCCCGGCCAGATGATCATCATCGCCGCCCGGCCGGCCATGGGTAAGGCCTTGGCGCTGGACACCCCGGTCCCCACTCCCGACGGCTGGACCACGATGGGTGACGTGGAGGTGGGCGACGAGGTGCTCGCCGCCGACGGCACGCCCACGCGGGTGGTCGCCGCCACCGAGGTGATGGTCGATCGTCCGTCCTACGAGGTCACGTTCGACGACGGAACCAAGGTCGTCGCCGACGCCGAGCACCAGTGGTTGACGGACACGCGAGCCTCGCGACGTGCGGCGCAGGAGGCGAGGAGCCGAGGAGACGCGACTCCCCGAGTACTTCCCGCCGTGCGCACGACCCGGGAGATCGAGCGGACGCTACGCCTGGAGACGGCCGACCGTCGACTGAACCACTCGGTGGCCAACGCCGAACCCCTGGACCTTCCGGAGAGGGAGCTGCCGCTTCCGCCGTACTTCCTGGGAGTGTGGCTGGGGGAGGGTGCCTCGGCCGCGGCTCGCGTCACCACCACCGACCCCGAGGTCCTCACCAACATCGAGGCCGAGGGCCTGGTGACCAAGCCGGTGGGGTCCACCGGAATGGCCTACGGAGTGTTCCTGCCGGAGGAGGACACCGCACCCGTCGAACGGGCGTGCGTGGTGTGCGGGACCCTGTTCACCCCCAAACTTCCGCACGTCCGAAGCTGTGGACAGTCCTGCGGTGGCAAGGCACGGTTCGTCTCCGATCCGGTTCCGCACACCAGTTGCGCGAACTGCGGCCGTCCGTGCTTCGGCCAGTCCCGGTGCCGTGACTGCATCCGCGACCACGGCAGCGTCCAGGCCCTGCTGCGCTCGACCGGCGTCCTCGGTGACAAGCACATCCCCGATCTCTACCTGCGTGCCTCACTGCGACAGCGCAGAGCCCTCCTGGCGGGACTTTTGGACAGCGACGGCAGCGTGAATGCCGATGGGTCGATCCAGTTCGCCGTCACCAATGAGCGTCTGGCGAAGGGTTTCCGAGAGCTCGCGCACAGCCTCGGGTACCGCACGGGGATGTTCGCCAAGCGGGTCGGCGGACGCTGTGAGGGCTCGTCCACCTGCTACACGATCACCTTCGGTTCACGACGCGAGGTCTTCGGGATCGAACGCAAGCGGGCGGAGCACCGCGAGCGCGGCGAGGGCCGAAAGTACCGCCGGATCGACTCCAGGTTCATCACCGACGCGCGCCGTGTGGACAGCGTTCCGGTCCGCTGTATCCAGGTAGAGCACCCGGACCACCTGTTCCTGGCGACCAGGTCCATGATCCCCACCCACAACTCCACGTTGGCCCTGGACTTCGCCCGGGCGGCGTCGATCAAGCACGACATGACCTCGGTCTTCTTCAGCCTGGAGATGGGGCGCAACGAGATCGTCATGCGCCTGCTCTCGGCCGAGGCGCGTGTGGCCCTGCACACCATGCGCTCCGGACAGATGACCGACGACGACTGGACCCGGCTGGCCCGCCGGATGGGCGAGGTGGCCAGTGCCCCCCTGTTCATCGACGACTCCCCGAACATGTCGATGATGGAGATCCGGGCCAAGTGCCGACGGCTCAAGCAGCAGCACGACCTCAAGCTCGTCGTGGTCGACTACCTCCAGCTGATGTCCACGCCCGGCCGGGTGGAGAGCCGTCAGCAGGAGGTCTCCGAGATGTCCCGGTCCCTCAAACTCCTGGCCAAGGAGCTCGAGGTCCCGGTCATCGCGCTCTCGCAGCTCAACCGCGGTCCCGAACAGCGAACGGACAAACGCCCACAGGTGTCAGATCTGCGCGAATCGGGATCAATCGAGCAGGATGCGGACATGGTGATCCTGCTCTACCGCGAGGACGCCTACGACCAGGAGTCCCCGCGGGCGGGCGAGGCGGACATCATCGTGGCCAAGCACCGCAACGGTCCCACCGCCGACGTGACCGTGGCCTTCCAGGGCCACTACAGTCGCTTCGTCGACATGGCGCCCGGGTAGAACCCGCGGTCGGAAGCCGGGGCGTGCCGGCGTGCGCCACGCCCCGGATATCGGTTGATCCCTGTCTCTATTTATGGCCAAGCCGATTTGTCGACAAAGAGTTACGTAGACATTACTGGGAGTGATGGTCATCGATGATGATCCCCTCCCGGAGTTCCAGATGCCGCCCGGTGAAGCGGGAGCGCGCCCAGCGGTCGTGCGTGACGACCACCAGCGCACCCGTGTAGCGGGTCAGCGCCTCGTCCAGGTCCTCCACCAGGCCGGGGGAGAGGTGGTTGGTCGGCTCGTCCAGGAGCAGCAGGTCATGGAAACCCGACGTCAGCCGCGCAACCTCGATCCTGCGCCGCTGCCCGACGGAGAGCTCGGCCACCGGCCGGTCCAGGTCCTCGGGGCGGAAGAGCCCGAGAGAGGCGAGTTCGTCCCGGTACTCGTCCGGGTGGCCGGGACGCCCCGAGGCGTAGGCGCCCAGGACCGTGGCGGCGGCGGGCGGCGGCGCCTCCTCCTGCCGCAGATGACCGACGCGTCCGGGCACGGTCACCGTCCCGGAGTCGGGGGCCAGCTCCCCCGCCAGCAGCCGCAGGAGCGTGCTCTTGCCCGCTCCGTTCGGGCCGGTGACCAGGACACGTTCGCCCTGGGCCAGCTCCAGGCGCGGCACGTGGATCCGGTGGCCGACCGACACGTCCTCCAGCACCGCGGCGGGCGTGCCGTCCGCCGCCGCGGCGGTGAAGTCCGCGGTCATCTGGAGCGGTACCGGAGGCGGCGCCACAGGGTTCTCCGCTAGCCGGTGCAGCCGCTCCTTCGCGATGCGGATCCGGCTCCGGGCTCCGTGGTCGCGGCCCCGGAGTTTGAACGCGCCGTGCCCGAAGGCGGCCTTGGCCATCTTGCGCGGGATGCCGTCGAGGCGCTGGGCGTTGGCGTCCGCGAGCCGACGCTGGCGTGCGACGTCCATCGTCCACTCCTCGTACTCGCGGATCCAGCGGGCTCGGGCGGCGGCCTTCGCCGCGAGGAACCCGTCGTAACCGTTGCCGTATCGGTTGATGCGGCGGGTGTCGTGGTCGACCTCCAGGACCGTGGTGGTCACCCCGGCGAGGAAGGCACGGTCGTGTGTGACGGCGACGACCGTGCCCCGGTGCCGTCGGAGCCGCTCCTCCAGCCAGGCGACCGCGTGGTCGTCGAGGTCGTTGGTGGGCTCGTCGAGCAGCAGGAGTTCGGGCGAGGCCGCCAGCATCGCGGCCAGGGCCAGCCGCGAGCGCTCCCCGCCGGAGAGTGTGCGCAGTGGACGGTCGCGTTCCAGGCCGGGCAGGCCCAGTCCGTGGAGGCCCGCCTCGACGCGGGCGTCGGCGTCGTAGCCTCCGCGCGCCTCGAACTCGGCGATGAGGTCACCGTAGGCCGCCAGTTCGTCGGGGGTGGCGGAGCCGAGGGTGGCCTCGGCCCTGTGGATGCGCGCCTCCAGATCGCGCAGAACGGACAGCGCGGCGTCGATGGCGTCCGAGACGGTGCCGGTCAGGACCCCGCCGGAGACCTCGTCCAGGGTCTGCGGCAGGGAGGCG
>NZ_ANBC01000628.1 GCF_000341125.1 Nocardiopsis lucentensis DSM 44048
ACGGTTCCTCCACGCCGGCGAGCAGGCGGAGGAGCGTGCTCTTGCCCGATCCGTTGTCGCCGATGATGCCGGCGCGCTCACCGGGGCTGATGGTGAGGTTCGCGCGATCGAGGACCATGTGGTCTCCGTAGCGCTTGGTGATCTCGGTGAGGTGGAGCTGGGACGTTGACGGGTGCGGTGCGGTGAACAAGGCGGGCCTCCTGCTGGTCCGTGGTGTGGGCCGGGTACTGACAGGGCCGCGGATCGGTGAGGTGCCCGTGTGACGAGGTTTCGGACAGGAACACACGACCGCTGGAGGTGTGTGGTGCCCGAGAAGACGAGATCGTCGAGGCTTCCCTGATCGACCGCGGTTCGACGACGCCAACGGAGCCGCACCGCTGGGTAGCGGGCGTGTGTGCTCGGAACGCGGACGTCTGACGCGGGATGGCGGGAACTAGATCAGCCTCATGGGGAAAGACGATACGTCTCGTCTCGTCACCTCGTCAATCCGAGGCGAGTGAGACCGGCATCACTCTCCGGGAGGCTGCTGAGGCCTAATTGAGGTCATCCCAATCTCTATTAACGGCTAAGCCGATTTGTCGACAAAGGGGTTGGGGGGTCCGCGGAGGGGGCTGTTCTGGTGGGGCGGGAGGGGCGGATCGGGCCCCGAACGCGGCGAAGGGCCGCCCATGGGCGGCCCTTCGCGTGCCTGTCGTGGTCCGGTCGGCGGTCGTGTCCGCCGTGGTGCCCGGGGGTGGCTCTCCTCAGAGCCAGCGCGCCTCGGGGCGGGTCCGGCCGTTCTCGTCGGTGACCAGCACCCAGTGCATGATCGGGTGTCGTGACGTCGTGGTGTCGGCGTCCTCGCGCGGCTGGGGGACGCAGGCGGTCCTGTTCGTCAGGCGCTGGCGGGTCCCGGGCGCGGTGCGCGTGCGCCGGCGGCTGGTCGTGGAGCGAGCGGGGTGCGGCGCACGTTCTGTCCTGCGTGCCATGAGACCCTCCTCGTTTCCGTATCAGATGGTACGAGTTAACCCTATGTTCACTTACGAGTCAATTCGTATCCCTCGCGGAGGCTCCTGGGGGAGGGTGTGGCTGATGCGGGCCGGATGGTCGCCCCGAGTCGACGGCGGAGTATCACCGCAGTTCAGGAGCGGTTTCTGTGGGCGCGTTCCGGCGTCGCGGAATCGTGAGTGTGAGATAGGGGACTGTGACGCCGAGGCAAGGTGAACGGAAGGTTAACAAAAGCCGAACCGGTGGCTGTGCAGAGGCCAGGCGCGGCGTGGGGGAGGACACGGTGCCCGGGAAACACGAAGGGCACCCACCGCGTCGGTGGGTGCCACACGTCTTCCGCTGGTGTGCCCGGGCTACTCCTTGAAGATCAGCCCCACGACCTCCAGGTAGAGCTGCTCCGGGTAGGGAATGAAGTTGATCTTGCTCAACGCCTGGTCCTGACCCGCGGACTCCATCACGAAGGTGCCATAGCCGAGGAAGCGTCCCAGCAGGGTCCGCTCGAACCTCATGTCGGTGACCTTGCCCAGCGGCATCATGTTGACCTGCCGCGTGATCAGCCCCGTCGTCAGCAGCAGACGGGCCGACGTGATGACGAAGTAGTCGACCGACCACTCGGCGACGCGCCAGACGAACCACACCAGGACCAGCAGCCACAGCCACCAGATGATCGCCAGCGCCGCGCTGTTGGCGGCGACCGATGTGTTGCTGAGGATCCCCGCGGCGATCAGCGCGCCGAGGACGGCTCCGACCGGGCCGATGAGGACCGCGGGATGGCGCCTGATGGTCACAACGTCCTGCTCATGGGGCAGGAGGTAGCGGTTGACCGACGCAGGAGCGCTGTTGCTCGACGCTACGAGCCGCATGGAACCCGACCCAACTCTCCCACTACGGCAGCAGTGCGTTGACGAAGCGGGACATGGACTCCGCGCCGCCCATCAGGCCGCCCAAGGCGCTCTGGATCACTCCAGCGGCGCTTTCCGGTTGCGTGAGCAGATAAAACGCCACGAAACCGATGAGCGCGTAACCGCCCCATTTCTTCAACCTCGCCACGACTGACTCCCTTTGGAATCTACCTGACCCACCGACCCAGCAGTGATTGTTCCATCGACAATCATGCCCGTAAAGCCTGAAGCGCACCCTCGGCGTGGCGGTATGTCGGCCGTTCGACAACTTGCGGGCTCTGTCCGGTTTCGGTGGTGTTGGTAACCCCGAGGTTGACGGTCCGGAAAGCAGGCGCCGCCGTGGAACGGGCCGAGGCGTCGACCCGCTAGCGCTGTTCGGCGAAGGCCAGGGCCAGGACCTGGAGGTGCTGCCGGGCGATCCGTTCCACGAGGTCGGGTGTGGCCGAGCCGGTCACGTCCTGGGCGCCGTGTCTGGCGGCGTCCACACACCGGGTGATGGTCGCGGTGTGGTGCACCCCCGAGAACTCCGACACCAGCCGGTTGACGACGGGGCCGTAGTGCGGGTCCGGGGTGAGCTGGGTGGTCGTGGAGGCGGAGGTCTCGGTCATCTCACTCCTTGAGGGCCGTGGGGGGTGGATGGCAAAGCGTGGTCGGTCCGGGGCTTTGGGTAGCCGCCGTGGGGATGCGTGAACCGTCCGTCGGAAACGGGCGGCACGGGCTGTGGGGCGGACCGTGCCCTGTCGGCGGTTTCGGGCAGCAGGTTGTGCAGGTTACGGGTAGCCAGGAACCATGATCACTCTCGTCTGTTACGTTCCCATCTCAAAACGAATTCGGCTAATGCAAAGCCGTGTCGTCGGTGTGCGGGGCGCCTGGTCGCGATCAGGGGCGACATGGCGCCATAGGGGTCTCTGCCCGATTTTCGGCTGTTCATTCACTCCGTACCGAAAAGAACCAAAAAGCACCCAACCGATGGTCCGGCTGGGTGCTGACGCCTCGTGAGGCGGCTGTGGTTCGTAGGCTCCAGGGTCAGGCGCAGCCGTACAGTCGGTCTCCGGCATCGCCCAGGCCAGGGAGGATGAACCCGTTCTCGTCGAGGCGCTCGTCCACCGCCGCCGTCACCACGCGTAGGGTCGCGCCGTGGCCGGGGTCGAGGGTTTCGGACAGCTTGCGCTCCACGGCCCTGAGGCCCTCAGGCGCGGAGAGCAGGCAGATCGCGGTGATGTGGTCGGCGCCGCGCTCCACCAGCAGCTTGAGCGCCGCCGCCAGCGTGCCTCCCGTGGCCAGCATCGGGTCGAGCACGTAGCACTGGCGTCCGGACAGGTCCTGCGGCAGCCGGGCGGCGTACGTGGCGGGCTGCAGGGTCTCCTCGTCGCGGGCCATGCCCAGGAAGCCCACCTCGGCCGTCGGCAGCAGGCGGGTCATGCCGTCGAGCATGCCCAGGCCGGCCCGGAGGATGGGCACCACGAGCGGAGTGGGGCGCGACAGCTGCGTCCCGGTGGTCTCCACGAGCGGGGTCTTGATGGTGACGTCGGTCACCCGCACGTCCCGCGTCGCCTCGTAGGCGAGCAGGGTCACCAACTCGTCGGTCAGGCGTCGGAAGGTCGGGGAGTCGGTCCGCACGTCGCGCAGGGTGGTCAGTTTGTGCGCGACCAGGGGGTGGTCGACGACCAGGGTTTCCAAAGCGTTCTCCGGTTGAGCTGGGATAACGGGACGGTGGCTGGGGAGGTTTCGGCCAGCCCGAGTCTAACCGCGTGTACCACCCCGGGCGGGGCCCGATCGCCGCCCCCGCCGCCACCGGACGTCCCAGGAAGGCGGTCCGGGGCGCACGAAGGGCGCCGGCGGGTGACCGGGAAGCCGGTTCTCATGAGAACGTGGGGCGCATTGACGGGTGACAAGGGCGACCCTGGAACCGGAGTGATCGTTACCATGGCACTCGCATGGGCGATCAGGCGTTCCTTCGCCCGCACCGATACACCGGCCGGGTTGGGGTGACGATGACAGTGCTCGATCATGGCGACGACGACTCGGGTGACTTCGCGGCCGTCGCGTACAGAGAAGAGGACTGCTGGGACGTCGACCTGCTCCCGGTAGCCCTCACACACGACCTCAAGGGTCTCATCCACGCGCTCCGTCAGCAGCCGAGCATCAGCGGCTCCCTCGGGCTCGTGGCGGTCGGGGACGACTTCTTCATCATCGTCCGGGTCTACGGTGAGGAGGTCTCACTGTTCCTCTCGGACGTGACCGCCTCGGTCGACTGGCAGGTGGCGCGCGACGTGCTCGACTACCTGGACATCGACCTGCCCGACGACGACGATCTCGACCAGGTGCTGCCAGCCGGCGACCTGTCGATCGTCTCCGATCTGGGCCTGGACGAGATGGAACTGGGCGCCCTCGCCGGAGATCTCGACCTCTATCCGGACGAGGTGCTCGCCAGCGTGTCCGAACGCCTGGGATTCGCGCAGTCCTTCCAGCGTGTCCTGGACGGTATGGGGTAGGGCAGACCTGGAGAACCACCACGGAGAACAGGAGAGCACGAGGTGTCGACCTTCGCAGCTGTCTTCGCTCCCAACGGGAAGGCGTGGCGGGGAACCGAGGTGGACCTCGGGGACGTGGACGTGATCGATGACGTCACCGACCTGATGATCGACTTCGCCGTTGAGCGGGGGAGCGATCTCTCCCTCCTGCTCTTGGAGGCCGACGACGAGTGGTTCGCCATCGTGCGGGCCGAAGAGAGCGGCGACCCCCGCGTCTACCTGTCCGACGCCCGGGTGGTGCACGACCACCCGCTGGCGATGGTGCTGGCCGAGGCGGGCGGTCTCGTCGGGCCCCAGCCCCCGGAGAGCGCGGGGGCGCGGCCCAACCCGGTGCCGACCGGGGACGGTGACCTGCTCACCGATCTCGGGCTGACCGAGGACGAACTCCGCTCACTGTCGACCGGAGGGGGAGTCCTGCCGAGCGACGTGCTGGCGGTCGTCGCCGAGCGCGCCGGGTTCGGCGACCTCCTCGACGGTATGCGGTTGTGACCGGGTGATCGGTCGGGACGCCGCGGACACCGCGCTGCGGCTGGCGATCGCGGAGGGCGAACGGGCCCTGGAGACAGGCGACGTTCCCGTGGGCGCCGTGGTGCTGGACGCCGACGGTTCCGTCCTGAGCGTGGGTCGCAACGAGCGTGAGGCGACCGGGGACCCCACAGCGCACGCCGAGGTGCTGGCGCTCCGGGCTGCCGCGCGTGCGCGCGGTGAGTGGCGGCTGAGCGGATGCACACTGGTCGTCACGCTGGAACCGTGCACGATGTGCGCGGGGGCGCTGGTGCTGTCACGTGTGGACGGGCTGGTCTACGGGGCGCGGGACGCGAAGGCGGGGGCGGTCGGGTCGATGTGGGACGTGGTTCGCGACCCCCGGCTCAACCACCGTCCGGAAGTCCTTCCACCGGACCTGGTCAGCGAGGACGTCGCCGAGCGGTGCTCCGATCTGCTCTCCCTGTTTTTCGCACGCCGCCGTATCCGGTAGAGTTCCTCTCGGTGGAGTCGCCTAGTGGCCGATGGCGCCCGCCTCGAAAGCGGGTAAGGGGCAACCCTTCGAGGGTTCAAATCCCTCCTCCACCGCCACCAGCCGTCCCCGGCAGCGCCGGGGGCGGCTTTTTTCGTGCCGGCGAAAGCACGAAGGGCCTGGCTAGACCGAGCCTGTGCACATTCAGCGCACACGGTCCGCGACGACGCAGCCCTAGATGAGTAATTCCAAGGGGTCAGTGGTCGTAGGCCGTCAGGG
>NZ_ANBC01000629.1 GCF_000341125.1 Nocardiopsis lucentensis DSM 44048
CTGGCTGCTCGTCGTCCCGGAGACGGCCGAGGGCCGCGCCTGGGGCGAACAGGCCGCCACAGCGCTCGCCCAGCACGGTGCGAGGGTCGAGCCGCTGGTGATCGACCCCCTCACCACCGGCCGGGACGGGCTCGCCGCCCGGCTGGGGGGACGGTGGGACGGCGTGCTCTCCCTCCTCGCGGACGACGAACGACCGCTCCCCGGTTCCCCCCACCTGAACCGGGCGGCCCTGGGAACGACCCTGCTCGCGCAGGCGGCCCTCGACGCGGGGTGCACCGCCCGGCTGTGGACCCTCACCCGCGGAGCGGTCGCCGTCTCCCCCGGAGAGACCCCTCGACCGGCGGGCGCCGAAGTCTGGGGCCTCGGCCGAACCATCGCTCTGGAACACCCCACGCTGTGGGGCGGCCTCGTCGACCTGCCCCCGGAACCGGACGAGCGCGCGTGGGCCCGGATGGCGCACGCGCTCACCCCAACCGGGGAGGACCAGGTCGCGGTCCGGCCCTCGGGCGCGTACGGACGCAGGCTCACCCAGGCCTCCCCCACCACGACGCGACCCGGGTACAGTCCGCGCGGCACGGTGCTGATCACCGGTGGGACGGGGGCTCTCGGGGGGCACCTGGCCCACTGGCTCGCGGAGCACGGAGCCGAACACCTGGTACTCACCAGCCGCCGCGGCCTCGACGCCCCAGAGGCCGTCGACCTCGTCGAGCGGCTGTCCACCTCAGGCACGGCGGTCACGGTCGTCGGCTGTGACATGGCCGACCGGTCCGCCGTCCGCGCCGTCCTGGCCGAGCATCGGCCGACCGCGGTCTTCCACACGGCGGGCGTCCCGCACTCCGGTGACTTCCTGACCCTGGACGAGACGACGATGGCCGAGGTCTACGGGGGCAAGGTGGCCGGTGCGCGCCACCTGGACGAGGTCACCCGGGAGCTGGGGCTGGAGCTGGACGCGTTCGTGCTCTACTCCTCGGGCGCCGCCGTCTGGGGCAGCGGCGGGCAGAGCGCCTACGGTGCCGCCAACGCCGCGCTGGACGCCCTGGCCGAGCGCCGCCGCGCCGCCGGACTCCCCGCGACGTCGGTCGCCTGGGGCCTGTGGGGTGGCGGTGGCATGGGCGAGGGCGCCGGAGAGGACTTCCTCAGCAGTCGGGGGCTGGGTGTCATGCCGCCGGAGGAGGCCCTGTCGGCGCTGCGCCAGGCGGTGGCGGACACCTGTGTCGTGGTGGCTGACGTGGACTGGTCCCGGTTCGCCACCGGGTTCACCGCGTTTCGGCCAAGCCCGCTCATCAGCGAACTCGCTGGTCCGGAGGCCGCTGCCCAGACCGGTGGGGAGGCGGGCGGACCGTCTGAGGCCGACGCACTCGCCGCCGCCCCCGCGCGGGAGCGCCGGGAACGGCTGCTCGACGCGGTGCGCCGGGACGTCGCGTTCGTGCTCGGGCACGCGGGCCCCGAGGAAGTCGGCCCGGACCAGTCCTTCAAGGACCTGGGGTTCAGTTCGGTCACCGCCGTGGAGCTGTCGGGGCGGCTGAGCCGGGCCTGCGGACGCAAACTCCCGCCGACGTTGGTGTTCGACCACCCGACCGCCGCGGCCG
>NZ_ANBC01000630.1 GCF_000341125.1 Nocardiopsis lucentensis DSM 44048
GCGGCGTTGGAGAACGTGCCGCTGGAACGGCTGCGGGAGGCCGGGCTGCTCGACCCCCTGCTGCGGCTCGCCGAGCCGGACGCGGAGGACCCCGGCGGCGACGGGCACGGCGGGGAGGAGCGTCCGGACGGCCCCGAGGCCCTGGACGGTCTCGACGACCTGGACGGTGACGCGCTGGTGCGGATGGTGCTCGGGGGGTCGGACAGGTGACCGGCCCCGTTCCGGAGGCGGGCGGCGCGCCCACACGTACCCGTTCGCGGTCCGGCGTTCCAGGTAAGGAGCAGATCATGGCCACACCCCCCGAGGGATCCACGGCCACACCCACCGAGAAGCTGACGGAGGCGCTGCGGGCCTCGGTCAGGGAGACCGAGCGGCTCCGGCGACGGAACCGGGAGTTGGAGGAGGCCGCCCGCGAACCGATCGCCGTCGTCGGCATGGCCTGCCGCTACCCCGGGGGCGTCACCTCCCCCGACGGGCTCTGGGACCTCGTGGCCCGGGGCGGGGACGCGGTCAGCTCCTTCCCCACCGACCGGGGTTGGGACGTGGCCTCGGTGTACGACCCCGACCCGGAGTCGGAGGACACCACGTACTGCCGTGAGGGCGGGTTCCTCGACGGGGCGGGCGACTTCGACGCCGCCTTCTTCGGGATCTCACCGCGTGAGGCCCTGGTGATGGATCCCCAGCAGCGACTGCTGCTGGAGACCTCCTGGGAGGCCCTGGAGCACGCGCGGATGGATCCGCGCTCACTGCGCGGCAGCCGCACCGGGGTGTACGTCGGGGCGGCGCACGGATCGTACGCCGCCGACCCCGGGGCCGCCCCGGCGGAGTCCCGGGGCTACCTGCTGACCGGTAGCGCCGACGCGGTCATGTCGGGTCGGATCTCCTACACGCTGGGCCTTGAGGGCCCCTCGATGACCGTGGAGACGGCCTGTTCGTCGTCATTGGTGGCACTGCACCTGGCCGTGCAGGCGCTGCGCCGCGGCGAGTGCGGCACCGCCCTGGTGGGCGGGGTCGCGGTGATGGCGGACCCGTCGGCGTTCGTGGAGTTCTCCCGCCAGCGGGGGCTGGCCCCGGACGGCCGGTGCAAGGCGTTCGGCGCGGGGGCCGACGGGACCGGCTGGGCCGAGGGGGTCGGCGTGCTCGTCCTGGAGCGGCTCTCGACCGCCAGGCGCGACGGGCGCCGGATCCTGGCCGTCGTGCGGGGTTCGGCGGTCAACCAGGACGGGGCGAGCAACGGCCTGACCGCGCCCAACGGACCCGCCCAGCAGCGGGTCATCCGGCAGGCACTCGACGACGCCGGGCTCCGCCCCGCCGACGTCGACGCCGTCGAAGCGCACGGCACCGGGACACCGCTGGGCGATCCCATCGAGGCGCACGCGCTGCACGCCGTCTACGGCGCGGACCGGCCCGCCGGCCGACCGTTGCGCCTGGGGTCGCTCAAGTCGAACATCGGACACGCGCAGGCCGCCGCCGGGATCGGTGGGGTGATCAAGATGGTCCAGGCGCTGCGGCACCAGGCCCTCCCCCGCACGCTGCACGCCGACACCCCCACCGAACACGTCGACTGGTCCGCAGGGACCGTCCGGCTGCTGACCGAGGAGGTCGCCTGGCCCCGGAGCGACCGCCCCCGACGCGCCGGGGTGTCCGCGTTCGGGGTCGGCGGGACCAACGCCCACGTCCTCGTCGAGGAGGCCCCCGTCACACCGGCGGACGGCGGCGCGGAGGAGGCCCCGCGGCCCGCCGCGACCGGCGTCCCCCTGGCCTGGACGCTCTCCGCCCGGGGCGGGGCGGCGCTGCGGGGCCAGGCCCGGCGGTTGCTGGCCCACCTGGCCGCCGCCCCGGACACCGACCCGCGGGACGTGGGCCTGTCGCTGGCGGGCACGCGAGCCGACCACGAGCACCGCGCGGTGCTGCTCGGCACGGACCGGGCGGAGTTGACCGGGGCGTTGACGGCGCTGGCCGAGGGCCGCGCCCACCCCGGAGTGGTACGCGGGGTCCGTGACCGGGACGCCCGGACCGCGTTCCTGTTCACCGGGCAGGGCAGTCAACGGGCCGGGATGACCGACGAACCGTGCCGGACCCACCCCGTCTTCGCTCGGGCCCTGGCCGAGGTGGTCGGGCGGCTCGACCCGCTGCTCGACCGGCCGCTCGGCCCCTTGCTGGC
>NZ_ANBC01000631.1:0-932 GCF_000341125.1 Nocardiopsis lucentensis DSM 44048
AGGCCGGGCTCCTGCACCGGACGCGGTACGCGCAGGCCGCGTTGTTCGCCGTGGAGGTGGCGATGTTCCGGCTGCTGGAGAGCTGGGGGGTGGGGCCCGACACGCTGCTCGGGCACTCCGTGGGCGAACTGGCCGCCGCGCACGTGGCGGGGGTGTTCGACCTCGACGACGCCTGCGCGCTGGTGGCCGCCCGGGGCAGGCTGATGCAGGAGCTGCCCCCGGGCGGGTCCATGGTGTCGGTGCGCGCCGGTGAGGAGGAGGTCCGCGCGCTGCTGGCGGACCGCGCGGACGACGTGTGCGTCGCGGCGGTCAACGGCCCCGGGGCGGTGGTGCTCTCCGGGGCGGAGGAGGCGGTCGCCGAGGTCGCGGACCAGCTGGCCGCGCGGGGGCGGAGCACGCGGCGGTTGCGGGTCAGCCACGCCTTCCACTCCCCGCTGATGGAGCCCATGCTCGCCAGGTTCCGGACGGTGGCCGCCGCCCTGCGTTACCGGGAGCCGACCCTGCCGATCATCTCCACCGTCACCGGGCGGCCGATCCGCCCCGGCGAGATGAGCACGGCCGAGTACTGGGTCCGCCAGGTACGGGAGCCGGTGCGGTTCGCCGACGCCGTCGGGGCGGCGCACGCGTTCGGAGCGCGCACGTTCGTCGAGGTCGGCCCGGACGGTGTCCTGTGCGGCATGGCCGAGGAGTGCCTGGAGGACGACCGGGTGGCGCTGTTGCCGACCCTGCGCGGGCCGCGGGGCGACGCGGCGTCCGCGGGGGACGGCGCGCAGGCGCTGTCGGTGCTGTCCGCCGCTGCCGCCGCGCACACCCGGGGCACGCCGGTGGACTGGGAGGCGATGTACGCCGAGGGGCCGTGGCGGGGCGCACGCCACGTCGACCTGCCCGGCTACGCCTTCCAGCACCGGCGCCACTGGCTCGCGCCGGGGCGG
>NZ_ANBC01000631.1:938-1661 GCF_000341125.1 Nocardiopsis lucentensis DSM 44048
CCGGGTCTCCTGGGAGCGGCCGCCGTCCCCGGGCGACGTCGGTGCGCGGCGCTGGCTGGTGGTGTACCCGGAAGGGGGGCGGGGCGAGCGCCTCCTCGCCGACGCCGAGCGCGCCCTGACCGAGGTCGGGGCCGAGGTCGTCGGGCTGCCGGTGGACGCGACCGCCGTGGATCAGGCGTTCCTCGCCGAGCGCCTGCGCGCCTTCGCCGAGGCCGCGCGCCGGAGCGGCGCCGCACCGGACGCGGAGGCCGGGGTGCTGTCGCTGCTCTCGGCGGACGACCGGCCCCACCCCGGGTTCGCCGGGGTGCCCGCCGGTGTGCTGGCGACGCTGTCCCTGACGCGGGCGGCGGTGGACGGGCCGGTCCGGGTGCGCCTGTGGTGCCTCTCCCTCGGCGCGGTCGCCGTGACGGACCCCGAGCGCCCCGACCCGGCGGGCGCGGCCCTGTGGGGGCTGGGCCGGGTCGCCGCGCTCGAACACCCCGACCTGTGGGGCGGACTGGTGGACCTGCCGGAGGAACCGGATCCGGCGGACTGGCGGGCGGCCGCGGCACGGCTCGGCGGCCCGGAGGACCAGGTCGCGGTCCGCGACGCGACCGGGTGGGGGCGGCGCCTGACCAGGGCGCGGCGGAGCGAGGCCGCCGGGCGGTCCGGGTATCGGCCGCGCGGCACGGTGCTGGTCACCGGCGGGCTCGGGGCGTTGGGCGCCCGGGTCGCCCGCCGACT
>NZ_ANBC01000632.1 GCF_000341125.1 Nocardiopsis lucentensis DSM 44048
CGCGTTGGAGGCCGAACTCCTCGCTCTGGGCGTCAAGGTGACGATCACCGCGTGCGACGCCGCCGACCGCGCGGGGCTCGCCCGCGTCCTGGCCGAGGTCCCGGCGGACAGCCCGCTCACGGCGGTCTTCCACGCCGCGGGCCTGCCGCAGGTCACCCCGTTGGCGCGCACCGGTCCTGACCACTTCGCCGAGGTGTACGCGGGCAAGGCCGAGGGGGCGGCGGTCCTGGACGAGCTGACGCGCCCGCTCGAGCTGGACGCCTTCGTCCTCTTCGCCTCCGGAGCCGGGGTGTGGGGCAGCGCCGGGCAGGGCGCCTACGCCGCCGCCAACGCCGCACTCGACGCGGTCGCGCGGCGGCGCGCGGCGGACGGCCTCCCGGCCACCTCGATCGCCTGGGGCGTGTGGGGCGGCGGCGGGATGGGCGCCGACGAGGAGGGGGCGGAGTACCTGCGGCGGCGGGGGATGCGTCCCCTGGATCCGGAGAGCGCGCTCGACCTGCTGTTCGCGGCCATCGCCTCGGATGAGACCTGCCTGACCGTCACCGACACCGACTGGCCCGTCTTCGGGGAGGCGTTCACCGCGCTCCGGCCGAGCCCGCTGGTGGCGGGGCTCGTCCGCGGGCGGTCCTCCGACGGCGGTCGCGCCGAGCGGGCCCCGGCCGAGGAGCCGACCGGGGCCGGAGCCGGGGAGGGCGCGCCCGCGGCGGCCCTGACCGGCCTCGCCCCGGAGGCGCTGCGCGCGACCCTGCGCGACCTGGTGCGGGAGCGGGCGGCCGCGGTGCTCGGGCTCGCTGACCCCGCCGAGGTGTCGCCCGACGGCCGCTTCCTGGAGATGGGGTTCGACTCCCTGGCCACGGTACGGCTGCGCCGTGCCCTGACCGCCGCCACCGGGGTGGAGCTGTCCACCGGTCTGCTGTTCGACAAGGACCGTCCGGCGGAGCTCGCCGAGCACCTGGCCGACCTGGTGGAGGCCGCCCGGTCCCCGGGCGGGCCGCCGGGGGTCGGAGGGTCGGAGGGGTCCTTCGCCGCCCTCTACCGCGAGGCCGCCCGCACCGGCCGGGTCGCGGAGGCGGTCGACCTGTTGGCGGAGGCCTCCCGGTTCCGCCCGTCCTTCGCCACGGCGGCGGAGCAGCCGGTCACCCCGGTGTGGCTGGGCTCCCCTCGGGACGAACCCGAGTCCGCTCTCCCGCTCCTGGTGGGGTGCGCGGGCACGGCCGCGGTCTCCGGGCCAGCCGAGTTCGCGGCTCTGGCCCGGGCCTTGGAGGGGGCCGCGGACGGCGCCGGGCGGGGCGGCGGAATGGTCGCGCTGCCGCAACCGGGCTTCCTGCCCGGGGAGTCGGTGCCGAACGGGCTGTCGGCGGTGCTGTCGGCGCAGGCCGAGGCGCTGGCGGACCGCGCGGGTGACCGGCCGTTCGTGCTGATCGGCCACTCGGCGGGCGCCAACATGGCCCACGCCCTGGCCCGGTACTTGGAGGAGCGCGGGCGCGGCCCCCTCGGCCTGGTGCTCGCGGACGTCTACACGCCCGCCGAACCGGGCGCGATGGGGGTCTGGCGCGACCGCATCGTCGAGTGGGCCACGCGCCGTTCGGACGTCCCCTTGGAGGAGAACCGGCTGACCGCCATGGGCGCGTACCACCGGTTGCTCCTGGACTGGGTGCCCGAACCGACCCGCGCCCCGGTGCTGCACCTGCGCGCCTCGGAGCCGATGGACCGGTGGCCCGGCGGGGGTGACGGTTGGCGGTCCCGCTGGGAGTGGGCGCACACGACCGTCGACGTCCCCGGCAACCACTTCACGATGATGGCCGAGCACGCTCCCGCCACCGCCCGGGTCGTCCGCGGCTGGCTCGCGGACCTGGCCCGCCCGGAACCGGGTCGGATGTCCGGCCCCACACGACGTCGAGGAGAGAGGAAGAACCCGTGAGGACGGTCGAACGAGAATCGGCGCGCACCGGTCGGCGGCTCCAACTGGATCGGGCGGCGCAGTGGTTCGCCGGCAGCCAGGGCGACCCGTACGGCCTGGTGCTGCGGGCCGGGGAGGCCGACCCGCTGCCGCACGAGGAGCGGGTGCGTGAACACGGGCCGCTGTTCCACAGCGCCCTGCTCGACACCTGGGTGACCGGCAGCCGCCGGACCGCCG
>NZ_ANBC01000633.1 GCF_000341125.1 Nocardiopsis lucentensis DSM 44048
CGACGGGGCCGAGGCCCGGGCCGGAGCGGCCGGGACCGCGCTCCCCGCCGACCGGGCCCTCGGCGCGGCCGAGGGGGTGCTGGCCGACCTCCCGGACGGCACCCTCGACCTCGGCCCGCTCGCCCGGCGGCTGGCCGCCCGGATGGTCGGGGTGTGGCTGGACGTGCCCGGGCCCCTCCGCCCGGCGTTCGAGGCGGCCCTCACGGGGTGCCGCCACGCCCTGGACGCCCGGTGGTGCCCCCAGACGCTGGCGGGCGAGCGTCTGCGCGTGTCGGCGGAGACCGAGCTGGGATCGGTGCTCACCGAGGCCCTGGGCGTCCCGGGAACGGACTCCGACACGGTGACGGCGGTCCGTGCCCTGGCCGTGGCGGCCGCCGAGCCGACC
>NZ_ANBC01000634.1 GCF_000341125.1 Nocardiopsis lucentensis DSM 44048
GGCCGCTCTGGCGGCCGACCCCGACCTGGCCGGCGCGGCCGTCGCCGAGACGCTCCACTGGGCGCCGCCGGTGCGCCTGGAGGGTTGGCGGGTCCGCGAGGCGACACGGATCGCCGGAGCGGACCTGTCCGCGGGAGCCCGGCTGGTCGTCCTCGTCGCGGCCGCCAACCGGGACACCGGCGACGCCCCGGACGGCGGGTTCGACCTCGTGCGCCGCGCGCGGTCCGGCGGCCCCGTGTCCGTCGGGTGGTCCACGGGCGGGCACCCCGCCGGTCCGTTCGTGCGGACGGCGGCCGAG
>NZ_ANBC01000635.1 GCF_000341125.1 Nocardiopsis lucentensis DSM 44048
GCCGGTCCGGCCGTGCGCAGGCGCCGGTCCCCGGTGCTGCGGGCGTTCGGCGAGCTGCCGGTCGACCCGACCGGCGCGGAGCACGGCAGATGACGGCGACCGGACCGGCGGGCCCGGTCAGAGCAGGAAGGAACGCACCCATGCGCGTGCTGTTGACGTGCTTCGCGCACAACACGCATTACCACAACCTGGTTCCGATCGGATGGGCGCTGAAGGCCGCCGGACACGAGGTGCGGGTGGCCGCCCCGCCCGCGTTGACCGAGGCGATCACCGCCTCCGGGCTGACCGCCGTCCCCGTGGGGGACGACGAGGCCCTCATGGAGCTGATCGCTGAGATCGGCGGCGACCTCGGCCCCTACCAGGAGGGCCTGGACTTCGCCGAGACCCGGGGCGGGTCGATCTCCCACGAGCACGCGCTCGGCCAGCAGACGGTCATGTCGGCGCTGTGCTTCTCTCCCCTCAACAGCGACGCGACCATCGACGACACCGTCGCCCTGGCCCTCTCCTGGCGTCCCGACCTGGTCGTCTGGGAACCCTTCACGTTCGCTGGACCGATCGCCGCGCACGTCAGCGGTGCCGCGCACGCCCGGGTGCTGTGGGGACCGGACGTCGTCGGCAACGCCCGGCGCCAGTTCCTGGCGCTGTCGGCCGAACAGCCCCCCTCCCGACGCGAGGACCCCATCGCCGAGTGGTTGGGGTGGACGCTGGAGCGGCACGGCCACACGGCGAACGCGGCGGTCGTCGAGGAGCTGCTCCACGGGCACGCGACACTCGACCCGACGGCGGAGAGCCTGCGTCTTCCGTCGGACGGTCGGGTGATCCCCTTCCGGTTCGTGCCCTACAACGGCCGCTCAGTGCTGCCCGACTGGGTGGTGCGCGAGCCCGAGCGCCCCCGGGTGTGCTTCACCCTCGGCGTGTCCGCGCGGGAGACCTACGGGAGGGACGCCGTCCAGGTGCGCGAGCTGCTGGCCGGGCTCGGCGACCTCGACGCCGAGATCGTCGCCACCCTGGACAGCGGCCAGGTGGCCGACGCCGGACCGCTGCCGGACAACGTCCGGGTGGTCGACTTCGTGCCAATGGACGCCCTCCTGCCGACCTGTTCGGCGGTCGTCCACCACGGCGGGGCTGGCACGTGCTTCACCGCCACCCTGCACGGCGTGCCGCAGGTCGTGGTCGCCGCCCTGTGGGACGCCCCGCTCAAGGGGCTCCAGCTCCAGGAGGCGGGGGCAGCAGTGTCGATCCCCCCGGAGAAGCTGGACGCGCGGACGCTGCGCGACGCCGTGGCCCGCGCCCTGTCGGACCGGGACATGGCGGACAGCGCCCGGAAGCTGCGCTCGGAGATGCTCGCCCAGCCGACACCCGCCGAACTCGTGTCCCCGCTCGAACGCCTGGTCGCCGAGCGACGTGAGGACGCCTCCGGCCCCCTGGGCTACACCGGAGACGCCGCCGAGCTCTACGACCTGGTCCACCAGGGCAAGGGCAAGGACTACGGCCGGGAGTCGACGGACCTGGCCGACCTGGTCAGAAGACACGCCCCGGGGGCCGACAGCCTGCTCGACGTGGCCTGCGGCACCGGTATGCACCTACGGCACCTGTCCGAGCACTTCACCACCGTGGAGGGCCTGGAACTGTCCCCGGACATGCTCGCCATCGCCCGCCGCCGCAACCCGGACGCCGTCCTGCACCCGGGTGACATGCGCGACTTCTCCCTCGCCCGCCGGTTCTCCGCCATCACCTGCATGTTCAGCTCGATCGGGCACATGGCCGACCAGCGCGAGCTCGACCAGGCGATCGCCCGGTTCGCCGCCCACCTCGAACCGGGCGGTGTGGTCGTGCTCGAACCCTGGTGGTTCCCCGAGGCCTTCACCCCGGGTTTCGTCGGAGCGAGCACCGTCGAGGCCGACGGCACCACCATCACCCGTGTCTCCCACTCCACCCGCGAGGACGGGGCCACCCGGATCGAGGTGCACTACCTCGTCGCGGCGCCGGGGACGGGAGTCAGCCACCACGAGGAAACCCATCGGATCACGCTCTTCCCCCGAGAGCAGTACGAACACGCCTTCGCCAGGGCCGGCCTGTCCGCGGAGTTCACTCCCGGCGGCCCCTCGGGTCGGGGCCTGTTCGTGGCCGTCCACCGAACGTGAGGAGCCACACGTGAAGCACATCCTTGAGGCGATCACCGCCGACGACCGTCCCCCGGCCGAGGAGTTCGCCGCGCTGGAGTTGCCCGAGTCCCACCGCGCCGTCACGCTGCGCCGGGAGGACGTCGGCATGTTCGAGGGCCTGGACACCAAGGACAAGGACCCGCGCACCTCGATGCACCTGGACGAGGTCCCGGTGCCCGAACTCGGCCCCGGCGAGGCGCTGATCGCGGTCATGGCCAGCTCGGTGAACTACAACACCGTGTGGTCGTCGATCTTCGAGCCGCTGCCGACCTTCACCTTCCTCGAACGGTACGGCCGCCGCTCCGCCCCGGCCGCCCGCCACGACCTGCCCTACCACGTCATCGGTTCGGACCTGTCCGGCGTCGTCCTGCGCACGGGGCCCGGGGTCAACGCCTGGAAGCCGGGCGACGAGGTGGTCGCGCACTGCCTGTCCGTGGAGCTGGAGTCGGCCGAGGGGCACGGCGACACGATGCTCGACCCCGAGCAGCGCATCTGGGGCTTTGAGACCAACTTCGGCGGCCTCGCGGAGATCTCCCTGGTCAAGTCCAACCAGCTGATGCCCAAACCCCGACACCTGAGCTGGGAGGAGGCCGCCTCCCCCGGCCTGGTCAACTCCACCGCCTACCGACAGCTCGTCTCGCGCAACGGGGCCGCGATGAAGCAGGGCGACAACGTCCTCATCTGGGGTGCGGGCGGCGGGCTGGGCTCCTACGCGACCCAGCTCGTGCTGTCGGGCGGGGCCAACCCCGTCTGCGTGGTCTCCAGCCCGGAGAAGGCCGAGATCTGCCGCGCCATGGGCGCCGAGGCGATCATCGACCGCAGGGACGAGGGCTACCGGTTCTGGAAGGACGAGCACAACCAGGATCCGCGCGAGTGGAAGCGCTTCGGCAAGCGCATCCGCGAACTGACCGGCGGGGAGGACGTCGACATCGTCTTCGAGCACCCCGGGCGGGAGACCTTCGGCGCCAGCGTCTACGTCGCGCGCAAGGGCGGCACGGTGGTGACCTGCGCCTCGACCTCCGGGTACCAGCACCAGTACGACAACCGCTACCTGTGGATGTCGCTGAAGAACATCATCGGCACCCACTTCGCCAACTACCGGGAGGCGTGGGAGGCCAACCGGCTCATCATGAAGGGCAGGATCCACCCCACCCTGTCCAGGACCTACCGTTTGGCGGAGGCCGGCCAAGCCGCCTACGACGTCCACCACAACCTCCACCACGGCAAGGTGGGGGTGTTGTGCCTGGCCCCGGAGGAGGGGCTCGGGGTCACCGACCACGAGACGCGGGCGCGCCACGCGACGGCGATCGACCGTTTCCGGACGGTACCGGCGGCACGTGAAGAAGTGGCAGTGTGACGTGGCGTGATCGAGGAGATTCTCCCCCCGGGGGTGTGCTCCGCGGACACCCGCGGGGAGTTCCCGGAGTCGCTGCTCCTGCCCGGGGAGAGGCACGCCGTGCGCGACGCGGTGGAGCGCAGGCGCCGTGAGTACACCACCGCGCGGGTCTGCGCCCACCGGGCGCTCGCCGACCTGGGCGCCGCCCCCGGCCCGGTGCTCAGCGGCACGCGGGGGGAACCGCTGTGGCCCCTGGGGGTCGTGGGTTCCCTGACCCACTGCGAGGGGTATCGGGCGGCGGCGGTCGGCCGGGCCGGGGGCTGGCTGGCCCTGGGTATCGACGCCGAACCGCACGCCGCCCTGCCCGACGGGGTGGAGGAGGCCGTGACCCTGCCGGAGGAGCGTGTCCGGTTGCGGGAGCTGTCCGAGGCCGAACCCGGGATCCGCTGGGACCGGTTGCTGTTCAGTGCCAAGGAGTCGGTGTACAAGGCGTGGTACCCGCTGGCCGCCCGGCGGTTGGACTTCCGGGACGCCTCGCTGCGGATCTGTCCGCGCGCCCGCACCTTCTCCGCCCGCCTGACGCCGCCCTGGGCGGTCGTGGGCGATCTGACCCTGGACGTGCTCACCGGCGAGTGGAGTGTGCGCGACGGCCTGGTCCTGACCAGCGTCGCCCTGCGGGCGCCCGCCGGGCCGCCCGGTCCGTGAACGAGGGAATGGAGGAGGAATGGCCGACGTGCTCGGCAGGCTGACCGCCGAGGGCATCGCGTTGCGGCTTGAGGGGGTGGACCGCGGATCGGCGGTCTCCGGAGAGCTCACCGACGCCGCGCGGCGCTGGGGGATCAGCGGTGCGGCCATCCACCCCGCCCCGGTGGCGGAGGGTGTCCGGTGGGGGGACGCCTACACGAGTCAGCTGCGCGACCTGGCGCTGCGGGGCGTGGACGACGCCGAGGGCGTACGCCGGCTGCTGACGTACGACGCCAGGCGGGTGTGCGAGGCCCTGCGCCCGGCCTTCGAGCGGGAGGAGGTCGGCAGCGGCTGCGCGGCCCTTCCGGTTCCGCCCTGGTGGTCGTGGCGACGGGACCTGCTGTTGGCGGAGGCCCGGGCACTGTGCTGGGAGGTGGACCGCCCCAACCTCCTGCTGGACTTGGCGGCGGGTCCGCGGACGGCCGGGGCCGCCGAGGAGCTGTTGGCGGAGGGCATCGGGGTGCAGATCTCCGGTGCGGCGTCCGCCGCGGCCGTGGCGGAGGCGGCGGCGGCCTTCCTNCCGTGACCTGTCCGGGATCCGCTGCGTGGTGAGCGTCCCGCTGCGGCTGCTCGGGGAGGCCGTCGCGAGGATCCTTCCCTCGGGCGCCGACGGGGGCGCCGACGCCCCGTGGGACGGTGTGGGCGGATCGCTGCTGGCCTACGCCCGGTTCGCCTACCACGCGTACGAGGCCGGGCTGGCGGATCCCCGGTGGAGCTCGCTGGCCGCGGACGGCGCCCGCCCCTGGGAGCTGTCCTGGTCGGTCACGGGAACCGGGGCGGACGGCCGGTTGGTCGCGGGGCCGCGGACGGGCGGTGCCGGCGCGGAGCTGGTCGTCGGCTGGGGCACCTCCGTGGGCGGTGACGCGGGGGCGATGGCCGCGTTCCTGCGTGAGGGCGTATCGGTTCCGGAGAACCTCTCCGACGAGTTGCCGACCGCGTGTCGGACGGCCCGGCGGGCGGAGAGCCGGGGGGTCGACCTCCACCGTGTCGCGGAGGAGCTGACCCGGAGTCAGCTCACCGCCGCGACAGCGTCGTGGCGGGG
>NZ_ANBC01000636.1 GCF_000341125.1 Nocardiopsis lucentensis DSM 44048
ACCGCAGCCGACGCCCGCTTCCGACGACGGAGAAAGAGAAAGTGACACACGGCACCCAGACACCGTTTCCACACCGGGAACCGCACGCCCCCAACACCCCCAAACAAGCGACAACGACCACACTGAACAGCAAAAACGTGAAGACAAAAGCCGACCAAACGGCAACAATGAAAATAAATGAAAGCGATTATAAAACCTTGTCTTCACACGGCCTTCACAGCAAAAATCTTCCTTGACTCTTATCTACCGAAAGGTACTATTTCGCCATTGGACATCGCATAAAGAAACCCGTCGACCGTGGGGGAGTGAGGAAATCGATGCTGCCGCAGGGGGGCACGGCGCTCGGTGGGACACCGGCTCAGGGGGGTGTCGCCGGCACCCGGAACAAGGGACATCCGGCGGGCGGCGCCGACCTCCTCCCCTTCCTCGAACTGCTCGCCGGCGACGCCCCCGCCCGCAGCTACGACGACCTGGTGCACGAGGCTCAGGCCCGGGGCGCGAGCACGTCCGCCGTCGAACGGCTGGGCCGGGCCCGGAGCCTGGCCCTGTCCGTCCAGGTCGCCACCGCCCGGCGCCGCCGACGCGAGGCTGACCTCGCCGCCCTGGTCGACATCGCGTGCGACCTCGCCCTCTCATCCGACCTGGAGACCACCCTCCGGTTGGTCACCCGACGCGCCCGGATGCTGGTCAACATGGACATGGCGCACGCGTACGTGCTCCGCGCGGGCGGCGACCCCGTGATGGCCTCGGCCGGGGGAACCACCGTCCTCACCAACGGCGCGCGGAGCCCGCACGAACACCACCTGCTGAGCGGGGACGACCGGCCGGAGGGTCCCGTCTGGACCGCCGACTACGCCACCGACCCCCGAATCGAGCGCACCCCGGCCACCGACCGGGTGGTGCGCGCCGAGGGTCTGCACGCCATCCTGGCGGTCCCGCTGCGGGTGGACGACGCCTGGGCGGGTCTGCTGTGCGTGGCCGAACGCCAGGTGCACCACTTCTCCCCGGAGGAGATCTCCCTCATCACCTCCCTGGCCGACCTGACCTCGGCGGCCGCCAGCCGGGCCCGGTCGTGGGAGCGCGCCCAGAACGAACGCGCCGAACTGGAGCGCCTCGCCCGCGCGGCCGGGGCCGAGGCGGAGGAGGCGCGCCGCACAGCGGACATGCAGGGGGAACTGCTGGACATGGTGCTGTCCGGGGCCGACCTGGAGACCCTCCTGACCCGGATCGGGCGGGAGTCGGGCAGCGCGGTGGCCGTCCGCGACCCCTCCGGCACCCTGCTGGCGCGGACCGGGAGACTCTCGGTGCGCGACTCCCCCGACCTGGAGCGCACCTGCCTGCGCGCGCGGACCCTGGACCGGCCGCTCCCCCTGCCCGGAGGGTCCTGGACGGTCCCGCTCAACGGACCCGACGAGCACCTCGGCTGGCTGCTGTTCAGCCCCGCGGAGGGCGACGACCTCGCACGCGAGGGGTTCCTGGCGATGGTCGGCGGTGTGGTGAGCGCCCTCCTGCTGACACGGCGCGGCTCCGGGCCGCCGGACCCCGGCGACGACCACCTCCTGGCGTCCCTGGTCCACGGCGAGGGGGCGACCGCGCACGACGCCCGGGGGACCAGGCGTCTGTCGGCGCGGCTGAACCGGCCGCACGTGCTGGTCGCGGCCCGGACCGAGGAGCCGCCCACGGACCGCTGCTGGGCCGCCCCCTTCGCCCACCACCGTCAGGGGCTGTCGGTCCCTGGTGACGACCACGCCGTGCTGCTGCTCCCCGGCGACGATCCGGGGGAGACGGCCCGCACGGTCTCCGCCGAACTCGGCGAGATCCTCCAGACCCCGGTGACGGCGGCGGCGGTGGGTCCGCTGCGGAGACCGGAAGAGCTGGCGGTCCGGCACCGCGAGGCGGTGCGCTGCCTCGACGCGCTCGTCTCACTCGGCGGGACCGGGAGCGGGGCCGGACCCCGCGACCTCGGTTTCCTCGGGATCCTGGCCGCCGAGGACTACGAGGTGGCGGCGTTCGTCGAGGACGTCCTGGGCCCGGTCCTGACCTACGACGCTCAACGGCGGACCAACCTCCAGCGGACGCTGGAGGTCTACTTCCAGTGCGCGGAGAGTCCCACGAGGGCGGCGGAGGTCCTCCACGTGCACCCCAACACCGTCGCACGCCGTCTGGACCGCGTCACCCAGCTGCTCGACCGGAACTGGCAGAGCCCCGACCAGGCGCTGGAGCTGCGCCTCGCCCTCCACCTCCAGAGGACACGGCAAGCGCTGCGGCTCCCGGGCCACTAGCGTCGAGCAGACGCGTCGCGTGGGCGAGCGACACTAGGGTCACGTGCCGGTGCCACCCGTGGTAGGAACGGCCCTCGAAGTCCTGGAGCCCCACGTCCCGGCCGATGTCACGGAAATCGGCCGCCACGCGGCGGGTGAGCTTGCCGAGCCGCAGGAGCGTGCCCCGCC